>JAPLZY010000001.1 GCA_026394775.1 Candidatus Zambryskiibacteriota bacterium | reverse complement strand
TGCAATTTCTTTTTGAGAAATACTGCGTTTCAAAAGAGACTCGATTACCTTACGTTCATCAAGAGAAATGTGTTTTCCTTTGTTTCTTTTTTCATTCCGTAAGTATACAAAAGAATTCGAATTCTATCTTTAAGTTGCCAATGTAAACTTCTCCTTAGGGGAAGTGAAGGAAGAGCTATGACCCTTATTGAAAACCCCTCTGACCTTAATCCAGGAACGCAATTCAGGATCTGTGAAGTCAGGGGACTTAATGTGACATACGGAGTCCTTATGACAAAGGGGGTTGGTCCGACGGCCTCGTTTCGGGATGGTCGGGGAATCACTCGACAAAAGCCTTTAACAGGCAAAGAGAAGTTTGTTGTCGAGTCTGCTGGCGGGGTACCAGCGTATGTGTGTTCATTAGAACCTTGCTTCGTTTAGTTTTTCCTGATCTTTCATGATCAACCTCTTGGGCCCCCGTTGTTTCGGGGGTCATTTTGTACTCATGTCGTTATATAAAAAATCAGGGGTACGACCATGCGTGGTCGTACCCCCATTCCTACTTAATCTGTTTCGCACCCCCTTCGCTGAGAAGAATGTAGTTTCCTTGGGGTTTGGTGGTTTTTTGGACCACTAAAACCTCCATTATCGTAATGTCGTACTTCGACAAAACTAAAGAAACACTTTTGGTTGCTTCTTCGAGTGCAGTCATTGCAGACTCTGTGTTTTGGTCTGCATAATTTTTGATAATATACTGATTGATATTTGCTTCAGCTAGTGAGCGTATCCTTAAGTTTCCGTACACTGAATCTGTCTCAAATGGACAATCTCGTCCGAGTGAGCATATGATGGAGTATTTTAGTGTTCCAGAATCAGATTCCAGTTCACACTGAAGAATATCTCAGTCCTTTATCTTGCGCACTAAGATGCGCTCCATCAAGGGCCATTTCCAATGTCTCCCTGGCTCGAGTTTTAGCTCGTCCCCATTCTTTTCGCGTAGATGAATACCATTTCGCACGCGAATCCCATAGTGCTTTTCTGGCACTACAGTTGATGTGGTCAAATAAAGCCATATGACCACTCCTAGCAAAAACAACAAATAACCTAGTGTCATGCTTACCCTCTGTATTTGACATTAGCATACTCTGTAAGACTATTAAAGTATTTGGGAGTGTAGGATTGATCATGTTAAATGTATTTCTCCCATCGTCTCTTCGATCAGTCCTTTAATTTCCATAATTGCAAGTATTGTTTGAGATACTGCGATTGGCTTATCGAGCATTCGGATCACTTCATCGCGACTACGAGATTCTGAAAGTATTTCTACTACTTCGAGTTCATCTGCCGAGCAGTTTGAATAATCTTTCTTTCCAAACAATGTATCAGTGGTCTTCAGACCAAGACCTGCAATAATATCGGCACTTGAAGTAATAGGAGTGGCACCGAGTCGCAAGAGCATGTGGGGACCTTCACTTGTTTTTGAAAAGATAGGGTGGGGAATAGTGAATACATCACGATTGAAATCGATAGCGTATTTTGAGCTGATTAAAGTTCCTGACTGCAGTTCTGCTTCTATCACAAACGTGGCATGAGAAAGCCCTACCACTATTCTGTTGCGTTGAGGAAAGCTCCAGGTCGTCGCTTTGAAGTCATCTTCAAACTCTGAGATAAGACATCCACCTTTTTCTAAAATCGTTTGCGCAAGTCCGTGGTGACTCGTAGGATAGAGTACTTTGTTTCCAAGTCCCGAGCCAGGGATTGCGATAGTGGCAAGACCTGCTGAGAGGGCTGCCCTGTGGGCGATTGCATCAATGCCGAGTGCGAGGCCAGAGACGATACATATAGACTGTCCTGCCAAACCTTTGATTAAATGCTCACAAACTGCTTTTCCATATTCACTATATTTACGTGAGCCCACCACTGCTAAATATTTTTCTCGTACAGGAAACTCTCCTTGGATCTGCAGTGTCTTCGGACACTCCGGTATTTCAGGTAAAAGTGCTGAAATTTGTTTTGGTTTGATGGTGGAGATGGGGAAGTGCATTATATTAGACATTATACAATGTTTCTTTTCATGAATACATATATTTGCTACACTAAACTTATATGTTAGACATACGATTCATTCGAGAAAATAAAGAGCTTGTTGCAGCAGGTGCCAAGAAAAAGCATATTGATTTTGATGTGGATGCACTTCTCGCACTTGATGACAAACGTCGAGAGCTCATGACTTCTGTTGAGGCAAAACGTGCAGAACAAAATGCAGTGAGTGAGAAAATTGTCCAGACATCAGATGCGGCAGAAAAGCAGCAGATGATTGCTCAGATGAAGGAAGTAAAAGACGCACTGACTGTGCAAGAAGAAGAACTTAAAGGCATTCTCAAAGAGTGGCAGCTTCTTATGGTGGCTGTACCAAATATTCCTGACATGTCTGTGCCCGATGGTGCCGATGATGCGGACAATATGGAGATCCGCACATGGGGAGAGCAGCCAGCTTTTTCATTTGAACCAAAAAGTCATACCGACCTAATGCTCGAGCTCGACATGGTGGACTTTGACCGTGGAACAAAAGTATCTGGCTTCCGAGGATATTTTTTGAAAAACGACGGCGTGCGGCTGCAGTTTGCGATGTGGAATTTCGTGCAAGATTTCTTTATAAAAAAATCTGCGCCTCAAAAATGGACACCGATGGTCGTGCCTTCTCTCGTACGTCGCGAACCTTTCATGGGTACAGGATATCTTCCACAAAGTGAGGAAGATCTGTATAAAACTCAAGACGGTGAATATCTCTCAGGGACAGCAGAAGTGGCGACCATGGCCTACTACATGGATGAAGTGCTCGACAAATCACAGCTCCCTATCAAAATGCTTGCTTTTTCTCCTGCATTTAGACGAGAAGCGGGAAGTCACGGTAAAGATACAAAAGGTCTTATTCGAGTTCATGAATTCTACAAACTCGAACAAGTGGTTTTGTGTGAAGCCTCTCATGCAGAGTCTGTAAAATACCATGAAGAAGTAACTGCAAATGCAGAAGAGATCATGCAAGCACTCGGTATCCCATATCGTGTGGTGGTTAACTGCGGAGGAGACCTTGGTCTCGGACAGGTGAAAAAATATGACATTGAAGCGTGGGTACCTGCAGAGAAAAAATACAGAGAGACACATTCAGCTTCTTACTTCCACGACTTCCAGACACGACGTCTCAATATTCGATACAAAGACGAAGACGGTAAAATGAAATTTGTACACTCACTCAACAACACTGCACTTTCAGGTCGCCCAATGGTTGCTCTCATTGAAAATTTCCAACAGCCCGACGGTTCGATCAACATTCCCGAAGCACTCGTGCCATACATGGGAGGGCAGACTGTTATTAAAAAAATCTAATATATCTCTATGGTAAGAGATATTCGCAGTAGAGAATTTACTAAACAAAAAAGAAAGACGCTTCTTGTACGGCTTGGTGTCGGTCTTTTATTGTTATTACTGCTTGCAGGTGGAGTTATATGGCTTTCACTACTTGACCGGCTACAGATAAAAGAAATACAGATTTTTGGTGCCACTGTTTTACCTGCATCTTCACTTGAAGTGGAAATACAAAAAGAACTCCAAGGGAAATATATGTGGCTTTTTCCAAAAACAAATGTTTTTCTTTACCCACAAAAAAAGATCACACAGGTGGTGCGAGAGAAATTTCCTAGAACAAAGACAATAGAGACATCTGTATTGAATAATAAAATCTTGAAAGTTGTGGTGACCGAACGGGAACCTTTTGCACTCTGGTGTAACGCCGTGCCGACTGAGACAGAAATCTCGCAATGCTATTTTTTGGACGAAGACGGTTTTGTGTTTGACCATGCACCTCAGTTTTCTGGAAATGCATATTTTAAATATTACGGACTCTTGCCGTTTGAAGCACCGATCGGCTCTTACTATCTTTCTTCTACCACAAAATTTTACGAACTCTCAGATTTTGTAGAAGATACAAAGGGGATGAATATTACTCCTCTCTATATCAATGCAAAGAGTCAGGATAATTTTGAGTTGTTTGTGTTTGGTGGAGGAAAGATTATGTTTGATACACAGGCTGATCTGATGAAAGTAGCAGAGCGCCTCTCGGCATTATTGAAAACACAAAACTTGGTACCGAGGAGTGGAGGGGAGCTTTTGGTGGACTATATCGACCTACGGTTTGGCAATAAAATGTTCTTCAAACCAAAACTTCCATAATTGATGAATTTCGTTGTTGGACTTCAGCAAAATAATTGTCACCGTACAACGAGTACGTCTCCAATTATTTTCTTTGTCCGCCTAGAACTTCACTCAATTATGAAAGTTTTGGGATTTGCATTATTTGAGAGTATCCGTATCATTCATTAATCTTTAATCTATAATCCTTAATCTACTTATTCATGAACATTTGGCAAAAAATCAAAAAAGAAAAGGGAAGACCGCTTATGGTCCTCGCTCCTATGGCAGACGTTACCGACGCTGCTTTTCGACGTATCATCGCTCAATACGGCACACCTGACGCCACTTGGACAGAGTTTGTCTCTGCAGACGGACTTTTCTTGGGAGGCTACGACCACCTCATTAATGACCTTCGATATAGTGAGATCGAGCGCCCGGTGATCGCTCAGTTTTTCACGGGAAAACCAGAGATGATGGAAAAAGCAGCACGCCTAGCGCTTGAGCTTGGTTTTGATGGTATCGATATTAACATGGGTTGTCCGGACAAAGGTGTGGAGAAGCAGGGCGCCGGCGCGGGCCTTATTAAACATCCAAAACTTGCACAGGAAATAATCTTGGCTGCAATGAGAGGTGCGAGCAAAGACAGCAAGTCAATACCGGTCTCAGTAAAAACACGTATCGGCTACAACAGAAACGAATTGGAAACATGGTTGCCTGCTATCCTTGAAACTAAACCTGCTTTGGTTACTGTGCATGCACGTACACGGAAAGAAATGTCACTCGTACCTGCTCGATGGGAACATGTAAAGCGTGCAGTGGAAATTCGCAATGAGCTTTCTCCCGAAACTTTGATATTTGGAAATGGAGATGTGAAAGATGTACCACATGGTATCGCCCTCTGTAATGAGACGGGAGCAGACGGGGCAATGCTCGGACGAGCTATCTTTGGAAACCCGTGGTTGTTTTCCCCTAGGGGTACCCTCGGGGTAGAAGAAAAACTACGGGTGCTTGTAGAACATACCAAACTTTTTGAAGAAATTATCGGGCCAAAACCACCAGTAGGGTGTGGGAAAAATTTTGTGGTAATGAAAAAGCACTTTAAAGCCTATGTAAACGGCTTCGATGGAGCAAAAGAATTACGAGTGGAACTGATGGAAACAGAAAATGCTACACAAGTAGGGGAGATTGTGGAGGTTTTTTTAAAAAGTCTGTAAGTTATTTGGATATTGCGTAGGGCTTGACATATATTTTATATGCTATATCCTCTATATTAAGTCGGGGTCAGGGCAGTTTGTCTGATCGCCGAAGTACGGTTTGTTGAATAAGGGGTCAACCCCCACAGGGGAGGAGTATGAGACACTCCGCTCGAGACGACTACTTGTTGTCTCGTTAAAAATCGCGTTGTTATTGGTGGAGGGCAAGTTCGGATTCAAATATGATTCATGCCATCCGGATCCCGTCGCCAATAGCATTTTGTTTTTGTTCGAAAAAAATTCTCCACCACTCCACTTTGGATTGCTGGCAGACGGCCGACTGATTTGGCCAAATTATTACCCGATTCAGGGTGGTGCTGAGGGAGCGGTGAGATCCTAATGCACAAAAAAAGGGGGATACGGGCGCAATGCAAAGCTTTAGCTTTCTCAACGCGCCCACCCATGTAACCCATCGAAAGATGTGGTTTTTTGCTATATTTTTTTCTTTCAAATTTTCAGGTATACTGGTTAGATGTCAGAAGTACTCTATCGAAAATATCGCCCGCATACATTTGCAGATGTAGTGGGACAAGACCATGTGGTAAAAACATTGTCATCTCAGATTGCACTTGGTACTATCGGTCACGCATATCTTTTTGCAGGTTCTCGTGGAACAGGTAAGACTTCGATCGCTCGTATACTCGCACGCGAGCTTGGTACAAGCGCAAATGATATATACGAGATCGATGCAGCGTCAAACACATCAGTTGACGATATTCGCGAGCTCAATGAATCTGTCCACACGTTGCCGTTTGATTCAAAATACAAAGTTTACATTTTAGATGAGGTGCACATGCTTTCAAAATCAGCAGCGAACGCACTCTTAAAGACTCTCGAAGAGCCACCAGCTCACGTCATTTTTATTCTAGCTACCACAGAAACTCACAAAATACCCGAGACGGTTCTTTCTCGTTGCCAGGTGTATACATTTAAAAAACCAAACCAAGAAGTACTGAAGACGGTAGTAAAAAATGTAGCAAAGAAAGAAGAGTATACGATTGCAGACTCATCGGCAGATTTAATTGCACTTTTAGGAGACGGTTCTTTCCGCGACACACTCGGTATGCTGCAAAAAGTGCTCTCATCTTCAAAAGACAAAAAAATCAGTGAAGACGAAGTGCTCTTGGTGACAGGTGCACCACAGACTACACTCATCAATGAGCTCGTGTCTGGAATCGCCTACAAAAAACTACCTGAGGCATTAGAGATTGTAAAAAAAGTGTCAGACCAAAATGTCGATATGTCAGTACTCCTCAAACTCTTGCTTGCGAAAATGCGAGCGGTATTACTCGTACGTTTTGGTAGCAACGCTTTGGTCAAAGATTCTCTTTCAGAAGAAGATTTTTCTTTTATCGAAACTCTTGCAAAAGACAAAGTGGCAGAAGTCTCGTCAGCGACCATTGTTGCTCTTCTTGATGCTTACACAGCTACAGGAAAAGCCTATATCTCTTCTTTGCCACTTGAGCTTGCCTTGGTAGGCATTGCATCAAGCGCATCACAAAACTAATATAAAAAACCGCTAGACCCTAAAAGGGTCTAGCTGATGGGCAAAGCGGATGCAAAGTAAGGCAAGGAAGAAGAGTGAGACACCAACCCAATAAAACTTAAACGTAGGTTGAGGACAAAGCGGACGTGTCTTTACTTCACCGTCTTCATCGACAAACGAAATTGTGACGTTTTTGTTCTTTTTTGCGAGTTCTGCTTGTTTTAATATACAGGCAGAACATAGCCAGGCAGAGGAGCACGGTCAATAGTGCAGTCAGCATTCTGCATATTAGAGTAAAATTTATTCTTTTCAATGTCAATGATAGAAAAGATTTAGAATTCGAACTTATCCATAGTATCTCGTAGATCAATCATGATATAATTTTATATATGAATGATGTACGATAATATACACAAAAAAGAAAAAGCAATTATGCTCAGAAAAGAGGGTAAGACATATTCAGAAATTCTGAAACAAGTTTTTGTTGCAAAGTCCACACTTACTGAGTGGTTTCGAGAAGTTAAATTAACAACCCCTCAGGTCCAAAAACTGACTCAAAAGAAATTAGAGGCTGCTATGAGAGGTGGTGCAGCTAAAAGAGCACAAAGGGTGCTTCGAACTCAAATAATACGCGACGAGGCGTTAGGAGATATAACATCAATATCGAAAAGGGAATTATGGCTCATAGGAATCGTCTTATATTGGGCAGAAGGAACAAAAGAAAAAGATTTTCATCCTGGGGCAAGTCTTACTTTTAACAACTCAGATCCTCGAATGATAAAAATTTACATCACTTGGCTATTAGAGTCTTGCGGTGTTTCAAAGGAAAGAATTCATTGTGATTTATATATTCATGAAAATAGTAAAAATAGTATAAATGACGCAAAGAAACATTGGTCGAAAGTCACTTGTTTTCCAGTTGAGAAATTTAAGAAAGTCTGTTTTAAGACAAATAAAATTAAAACTACAAATAGAAGGAACACGGGAACCTTGTATTATGGCTTATTACGGGTTAAAGTAAGTGCTAGTTCCACCCTCCTTCGTCGTGTCGCAGGGTGGACAGAAGCGATAGTAAAGAATATAGAATAAAATAAATTGGGGGATCGTCTAATGGTAGGACGTTTGCCTTTGGCGCAAAAAATCGGGGTTCGAGCCCCTGTCCCCCAGCAGTTAAAAATAATATAAAATTAAAATGAATTTTGAACATCAATCTGAGGGTGGTGAGAGAATGATTAGTCAAGAAATTCTTGATAAGGTTCGTCTTAACTTCATAAGAGTGATAGAAGAAGCTGTTCACACTTATACAGAAAATGGAACTAAAGAGTGGGTAAACGAAGAAAATTGCCGAGAAGTAATTCGACGAATTCGTGACAAAGTACCGACTGAGGTCAATGGTCCTTTATATGGGGATATGTTTGATGAAGCGATTGAACACGAGGGTTTTGCTTCTGGTACACCAGAATTTCAAGAAATTGCAAAGTTGATTAAGGAGGGGAAATAAGTTGATTTGCAAATCACTTATTATTTGCTCAAGAGATTTTTATTGAGTGATGCCTGACCCTATTTCCACATTCGCCATGAGTTCTGGGAATAAAAAACATAAATTTGGTCGAAATTTAGCTACAATTTACGTTTTTATTGACATTTTAACGTAAATAGACTATAATATTAGTGTAAATTTATGGATACAATACCTAAAAAAGTCAAAAACATAAGAGATTTAAAGAAGAAATTTGATACTCTCAAAGTTGGAAAAGAGGCTCTTTTGGCTATTCTCGAAGAGGTAGAGGTTGCAGAATCCGTCTATAACTCAAACGCAATCGAAAATAGTACTCTTACACTTCCTGATACTGAGAAAATCCTCCTCGACTTGGAGGTTTCAAAAGATTATTCACTGAGAGAGGTATTTGAAGCAAAGAATCTTGCTCGAGTATATGAATATATCAAAGTAAAAAAAGACACTATTGTTTTAAACCAACAAACAATTCTCTTTATTCACAACCTACTTATTGGAGGTATTGATGATTCAATTGCAGGCAGATTTAGAACACAGGGAGAATATGTACGGGTTGGCAAGCATGTTGCTCCGGCGCCTGAGCATATCGTACGTATAATCGAGGTACTGCTTGATGAGTACAAAACAAATCATGATGCAAATATACTGACAAAGATTGCATATTTTCATCTACAATTTGAGACTATACATCCATTTTGTGATGGTAACGGGCGAATTGGTCGTGTACTTATTAATCTACAGCTTCAGGAGTTCGGGTATCCAAATGTTATTATTCGTGATAAAGAAAAAAAGATTTATTACAAAACATTCTCGTATTTTCGAGATGTAAAATCTACCAAAAAAATGGAGCGGGTCTTGTATTTGGCTCTTTCAGAGGGGCTTCATAAGAGGGTTGCATATTTAGAAGGGGGTGAGATAATTACGCTTTCGGAATATGCAAAAAAGAATTCACTGGCCTCTGCAAGTCTTATAAACGCTGGAAAACGACAGACAATTCCTGCATTTCGTGAAAAAGGAATATGGAAGATTAGTAATTCGTATAGAAAATAATATGAAGCAGAGCGGTGAGAAAAAAGTAATACTAGAAAAACGAAAAGAGATCGAGAAGGATCTTTTAAAACATATCAAGAAGACAAAAAGTAATGCAACTCTCGACCTCATTAAAGAGATAATTTACGAGGAGAAAGGTTCGAGTGACATGCAAGACATTATTGCATTTTTTGATGATGGAAACATGGAACATCTAGATACGGTACTTGAAGTTGTAAGTGATGCCTGGAATTATTTCCCTCACCGAGCTTTGGGTGGAAAATGCCCGCAAGAAATAATGTCTGAGGATCATTTTGAAGAAATGCAGGATATTCAAACTAAAGGAGTACCTCAATTTACTGAGGATGATATGGAAGATATGGTTGAAAATGTATTTCGCGAAATATATGATCTCGCACGAAAGAGAGCGACTCAAGCATTTAAGAAAATAGGGGGCACAACAGAAGAGTTTAAGGTTTTAGAAAGAGAACTTATTAACTTACAGAAACCAGGAAATACTTTTCTTACGGATCTTTGCTTTAAATTGTTGGAACGCGATCATGATCTTATACCAGAATCTCTTGATGGATTTATGCGTGAGTACCAAGCAATGGATAATCATCGGGTTATAGAGGAAGGACAGAAGGGAATTTTTTCGTCACCATTTCTATGGAATGTATTCCATGCGCTCGGGTCTAAAAAAGAGCAGATGTCTTTTCCGATACCAATTTTTATGATTGCTGTTCTTACGGCACATCACATGATAGATGAGTATGCTTCAAATTATAAGCTTAAATCAGAGGTATCAGGTGTGGCACATCATGTGTTTGATTGGATGTCGCTTACAAATCCATTGTCAGTCCACCGCCGTTCGATTCAACAGAGTGTTGCACTTGCATATGGAGTTGTGCGAATGGTGGAAGGAGCTGTATTTAATACACAAGGTTTTGTTCAAAATGAAGATTTAGTTCAGTACGGAGATTTTAAAAAAGAAGAATTTATAGCTCTGCTCAAGTTCACATTTTTAGAAGTAGTGTGTGCAGTAGAAGATCCTCATATGCTTTGTGTGAATGGGGTGAATGTCCCCGAGGATTGGTTTGCTCGTTTGAAAAAAACCGCTCCAGAGTTGAAAGATAAAACATATAACATGGGTCAACCAATCCCGTCACCGTGGATGATTTAAAAAATTGGAATCGACCTAAATATCATTTACTTTATTTTTTTCAATAAGATATTAACACATGAAAAAAAACACTCGTTCTGCCTCCGTGGATGGATACAATAAAATTTTACAATACAGATGTAAGTGATTTTCATGTATCAAGTGGGGTGCTTGAAGAAAGTTCATATGGGGATGATTGTATTGTGGGCGTCAGTCTTGGTTCTTTGGCTATACTTGAACGTGCTGTGCATACAAAAAGAAATATTATACTTATAAACCCTCTTGTTCCGCGAAAGAGTCTAGGGAACCGGGCTGTGCAGTGGAGTAAGTATATAGTAGGTGGTCTTGCTGTTGAACGTCAAAAATTTACACTCAATCCGATTAAATAGATTTTTGCACTGTATCGTGCATATACGTTACTTACTACTGATTTTTCACACACTCTCGATATACTTTCTAAGGAGAGGTTGGTTGTTATTCGCAGTAGAGAAGATGTGTTCTTTTGCGACAGTGAAGCTGTTTTGTTTTTACGTGCTCGAGGTGTACGTGTTGTTGAAATAGACGGAGGATATAACTGGAATAAAAATACAGAAGATGAGATGAATCGGCAAATTGCTTATATTTCATTGGGTGGCATGTAGGAAATAGAAATGGTGGAAATGAGGTCAGTCATCATTTCCATTTCCAGACGGCTAGCAGTTAAATCAAAGGTACCAGACTCTTTTAACCCCTTTTAACTAAAATAAGGTTCTGTACCAGTTTAATGTTGAAATTTTTAATAAACAAAAAAGCGGCGTGGGTTCCACGCCGCAATCTGAAATTCAGAACTAGTACTTTTCCAGAAGCTCTCTAGGGGCATTGTCTTCTGGTGTGAGGAGAGCGATTGGAATTCGAGCTGGAACGCTGATCCAGCATCCTTCGTGGTCAATATGAATCTCGACGGAACCGTTACCACCGTCGCGTGGTTCGGAAAGAACTTTACACCCAGTTGCGAGGATGTCACCCGCACGCAAAGCTCTTGGGTGAGCAAGTCGTGAGGTGCGCAGCATATTTTTTCCTGTACCTAATGTTTGAGAAAATTCTTCCTGTGAATTTGTAACTAGAGGGATATTGTTCTCTAGTATGACGCTAGCATGAGCACTGCCTTTCGGACAGAATCCGATCATATAGTTACCTCGATCGGTTGCAGAAATCGCACCTCGTCGAATCGCTTTGAGAGTATCGATAACCCAACCTTCAGGCACGAACACGTCTTGCGGAAAACAGTGGCTGGGAAAGATTTCAAACTTCTTGTTCGGGGGAGCATCCTCTCCTGTAGGGACCTCCGTGCCAGAAAATCCATTTCCACTGAGAGAATACCGAAAAATTTTCTTTCGAGCATTCATAACCCCTGCAGGGTACGGCAGACGATTTGGTCGCACCAACGCAGCAAAGTTACTTATAAGTTCTTCGGGCGTCGGATTAAATTCAAATCTCATTTGAGCTAGTTTCGCCAAATTAGGAACGATGGCGCAAACTTCGCTGATTTTGCACCACTTCCAAAAGCCAAGTGGGAGTTCATAGGATAGTGGCATTACTACCACCGGTAATTTTCCAAAGTACGGTTGCATGAGTATTCTCCTGCCGCATATTGCGACTCTAACAGAGTTTCTATTGAAAATCTAGCACGGTATTATTTTTTTAGCAAAGTTCCAATTTCGTACCATACGGCCAGCTCGTAAATTGTGCTAATATAGTTTTATGAAATTAATAACACTTAATACTTGGGGTGCACGAATCAGAAAACCGTTTATTGATTTTATTAAAAAATATCAGGATACAGATATTTTCTGCTTTCAGGAGGTGTACGATAAATCTGGTGAAATAATGGGTGAAGAATATCCAGAGGTTAATCACGATCTTTTCACTGAATTAAGTGAATTACTCCCAAATTATAAAGGGTTCTTCAGACCTGCATTACAAGGTGTGTATGGTATCGCTATTTTTATCAAAAAGGACTATCCGGTTCTGGAAGAGGGGGAAATTCTTATTCATGCTAGAAACCAAGAAGGTACCATAAATGATGGTCATCATGATAGGAATTTGCAATGGATTAAGTTTCATTGGGGAGAGCAAGTTCTGACAGTTTTAAATGTTCATGGATTATGGAACGGCAAAGGTAAGATGGATACACCGGAAAGGATTACTCAATCGAAAATTATTCGAGAATGCATGAATAATATTGTAGGTTCTAAAATTTTGTGTGGGGATTTCAATTTAAATCCAGGTACAGAGAGTGTGAAGATAGTGGAAGATGGAATGAGAAATCTTATTAAGGATTATTCTATACCTTCAACGAGAACAAGTATTTATTATTCGAAACCAGGTAAGACTGAAAAATTTGCAGACTATATTTTTACCTCTCCTGATATTTCAGTGAAAGATTTTAAAGTGCTTCCTGAGGAGGTTTCTGACCATGCGGCGTTATTTTTAGAAGTATAGAAGTTTCAAACTTCGTACCATACGGCCCGAACTTGACAAAGTATAATTTGATATGCAACTCTACTATGTAGAAGGACGAAAATAATGCAAGTAGAAAAACGAACATGTCCAATGATGCTAAGTAGAAGGGGTGATAGGAATTTATGAAAATAGTAGTCGGTATCCTCGGTGTATTATTTTTCTTTGGTTTTTTGTGGTGTGCATTTCATCAGTACTGCATCATCACCGGAAACGGGATAAATGAATTAAAGCCTTCTTTCCGAGAATGGACAAGAGTTTGGGGATTTATGATCCTCGCATTAGCCTCATGCGTTACGGCATTTTGGTTCATTTTTTTCAGAAACTAGCCGTCCTGAGAGCCGTACGCTCTTGCGGGCGGCTTTCTTTTTAACTCTACATACCAAGTTATTCTATATGTGTGTTAAACTGCGCTTATGAATACTTACAATTGGTACTCACAACTTATCAAACCCACATGGGCTCCGCCGTCATGGCTTTTTGGGCCTGTATGGAGTGTTTTATACGCCATCATTGCGTTTACCTTTGGTACTGTGTTCTATCACACCTATACGGGTAAAATCGGGTGGATCGTCGCTTTACCTTTTGTGCTCAATCTGGTTTTTAATGCTGCTTTTACACCGCTACAATTTGGACTAAGAAACAACCTACTCGCTTCAATCGACATTCTCTTGATTCTCGTTACACTTGTATGGGCCCTTCTCATTGTGTGGTATAAAGTTCCTGACATGAGATGGATTGCCTATGCAAACATCCCGTATCTCGTATGGGTGGCATTTGCAACTGTACTTCAGTTGACTATTACATTCTTAAACAGATAGGTATTTAACAAATGAAAATCGATCACAAGCTTCTGATAAATAAAATTCATCTTCTCTCTTTTGAAACTCAAAAGGAACTCGCTTCTACTTTCTTGAGATTTCAGGAATATTACGAATCTCCATATTTTAAAGACAAGATTTTCACTCTTGAAGAATTTACAGAGTGGTATGTGAATAATTCACAGAAGGGAATCGAGACGGGGGAATTTACTTATTGCTCTGATTGGAATGGATTTAATATTCCCTCAAGAATTCTTGAGCCTTTTTATGCGGGGAAATTTGATCCACTTTCTGATGCAGAAAAAAGCTTTTTAGATATATTTAAAAATGTATCAGGAAGTTTTTACATTATCGGTGTTCATTTACAAACAAAAAATCCAGATGCACTTCTCGAGCATGAAATTGCCCATGGACTCTTTACCACTAATCCGGGATACAAAGAACAGGTCCTTGCCGTCATATCTCAATTTGATGTTGAGCCAGTAAAGGAAAAATTGCGATCTAAAGGTGGATATCATGAAGATGTGCTGGATGATGAGGTGCATGCGTACAGTCTCGATGAGGAAAATGAAATGAGTATCCCAGCAGAATTGTCTCAAGATATACGAGTGCTTTTTGAGCAGTATTACGAGAATATTTAAATATTTTCATATACGAGTAGCTTTTCTTTGGTATACTAATCTTAATGAAAATACTCAAGATTAATTATCGTAAGCACAAACAGCTTATTATTGTATGTTCTGCGCTCTTTTTTCTCTTTGCAATATTTTTCTATAGGTTTTTTTATAAGAAGATTGTACCTAATTTTGATCAACCAATCGGGACTTCACAAGTTGCTGCAGTTACTGGTACAGAAAAGCCAGCAGATGTGCTTCTTGGTAGAGCGCAGCTCAGCTATGCTGGAGGGACAGAGGGGAGAAATAAAAATATTGAACTCGGCATTGAACGCATCAATGGAACTGTGGTCGCTCCTGGGGCAGAGTTTTCGTATACAAAGACTCTGGGAGAAATAACTGAAGAAGCAGGTTTTAGCAAAGAAAAAATGTTTTTAAACGGAGAAGTGACAAAAGGTGTAGGAGGTGGCCTCTGTCAGATTTCATCCACTCTTTTTCAAAGTGTGCTTCGGGCAGGGTTGCCAGTAACAGAGCGGCACAATCACTCATACTCCGTGTCGTACTATGACGTTGGTCTCGATGCTACCTATGCAGACCCAGGACCAGATCTAAAGTTTGTAAATGACACCCTGTATCCGGTCACTATTAAAGGTTCCATTTTGGATCATATAGTAACTCTTGAGCTCTATGGAGTATCAGATGGTAGGGTAGCAAGTACATCCGAAGCCGATATCATTCGTATTGTTGATTTTCCACCAACCAAAACAGTATATGTGACTGCTTTGGAAAAAGACCAAGCAGAATGTATAAACAAGCCACAAATCGGCTATACTGCAAAAATAATACACAATGTCATATTTCCTGATGGTCAGATAAAGGAGCAGATTTTTACATCAATCTACAAGCCCCTTCAAAGAGTGTGTCGAGTTGTGAGGAATTAAAAGTTAGCACATATGAAAAAATTTTGAGTCAAAAATTGTGCTAGCGTTTACGTATGAACTTAGCCGAAATTCTCGGAATCATCTCAGGACTTTTTCTGATTGGAGGTAATGGTGGCATACCAAAATATTAAAAACATTTCAGAAAAAGTCCACTGTGGTTGAGTTTAAATAAGTTTGAGATCCTTTGGGTTTGTTTTCTGTTATAATTTATATATGGAAGATCAAAATAAAAACTATGCATTTATAGATGGTCAAAATCTCTACATGGCTACTGCAAAGCGCAGTATTGATCCTTGGAAGATTAATCTTGAGCGGCTTAGAGTCTATCTTCAACAGAAATATAATGTCTCAAAAGCTTTTTATTTTTTAGGATACTTAGATGAGTCTCAACAATCACTTTACGAAAATATACAGACTGCAGGATTTATCTTGGTATTTCGAGAACATACTTCTCTCATGCTCGGTAAGAAGAAAGTGAATATTGATTCGGATATTATCCTTCATATCATGAAAAAACTTTATTATAAAGAAGTCTTTAATAAAATAGTGCTTGTTTCTGGAGATGGAGATTATAAACAGCTAATAGATTTTTTGATTACTGAAAATAAACTGGAAAAAATTCTTTTTCCCGATGGAAAGAGAGCTTCATCTTTGTATAAAAAACTTGGCGCCCCTCGTTTTGCAGCTTTGGATGAGATATATACTAGAAAGAAAATTGAAATAAAAAAAGCTCCTTAGGCAATGAACCGTTCGGAACCTTTTTCGTCATAATATATACTATATTAGCAAATACTCAGGGAATGTCAATAAGACGATATAGCTAATAAATACTGTTACCCAACCCCTCCTGAATAGATAATAAATAGGTTACCGTAGTTTCCATATGACTATGGAAACAAAACAAGATGTATTAAAGGATTCTTTGGAAGGATATCTCACCTCCAGTAGAGCAC
>JAPLZY010000028.1 GCA_026394775.1 Candidatus Zambryskiibacteriota bacterium | reverse complement strand
CCTTTCTCAATGACCGACCGAGAGAAGTGCTTGGGTTTAGAACTCCAATGAGTTATTATGTAAATATTCAATCTGTCCTACTTGAGGGGTAACTAGAGGATAACCCTCCTGTCTTTAGGATTACATTATCTTCTTAGCTTGTCAACTAAACCTGATGCTCGATATCCAACTTTCTTTTTGGAGTAACTCCATGAGCCTTGAGCATCGTTTCAAATTCTTCTCGCTCCATTGTCTCTGTTTCCATGAGCTGTTTTGCAATAGCATCTAGAAGCCCTTTGTTTGCCTCTATTGTAGTCTTTGCTTTTGTCTCAGCTTCCGACATGATGCGAGAAACTTCTTCGTCAACAAGTGCAGCTACTTTGTCTGAAAAGCCTTCGCCCTCCACTCCTCTACCAAAGAGGGCTTTCCCACCTGCACTTTCAAGTGCTACCGGACCAAGCTTGTCTGACATTCCGTATTTGGTCACCATATCTCGCGCAAGAGCTGTTGATACTTGAAGATCGTTTGAGGGGCCTGTAGTGAGGTCATCAAACATCATTTTCTCTGTTACATATCCACCTAAAGACATTGCGATGTCGTCAAGAAATTCTTTTCGTGACTGAAGCTTGCGATCTTCGACTGGAAGTTTGAGTACATATCCTGCGGCTCGTCCTCGAGAAATGATCGAGATCTTGTGCACTGGATCTGCATATGGAAGAAGTGATGCAAGCACAGCGTGTCCTGCTTCATGGTATGCCGTGATTTCTTTTTCTTTCTTTGAAAGAATATGACTTTTTCGTTCAGGACCAAGCATTACTTTTTCAATCGAGCGGATCAGGTCATACTGAGCAATTTTGGTGCGGTTTTCACGTGCAGCCAAGATCGCCCCTTCGTTCATAAGAGAGTACAGGTCGGCACCAGAAAACCCTGGTGTTCGCTCAGCTATCACTTCCAGTCTCACATCTTCAGCAAAAGGTTTTTTGGTTGAATGTACTTTAAGGATTGCTTCTCGGTCATGTCGGTCAGGAAGATCCAGTGTCACTCGTCGGTCAAAGCGACCTGGACGCAAAAGAGCTGGGTCGAGTACGTCTGGTCTGTTGGTTGCTGCCATCACGATCACCTTTTCATTTGGTTCAAATCCATCCATCTCCACCAAGATCTGGTTTAGTGTCTGCTCTCGTTCATCGTTTCCTCCTCCTGCACCTACTCCTCGCACACGTCCTACTGCGTCGATCTCATCTACGAAAATAATAGCGGGAGAATTTTTCTTTGCCATCATAAAGAGGTCTCGAACACGAGATGCTCCCACACCCACAAACATTTCTACAAATTCAGAACCAGAAATTGAGAAGAATGCTACACCCGCTTCCCCCGCCACAGCTCGTGCGAGCAAAGTTTTTCCTGTTCCAGGACTACCCATAAGCAAAATTCCTTTTGGAATACGCGCACCGATCTCTAGAAACTTTTTTGGATTTTTCAAAAAGTCTACAATTTCAGAAAGTTCTTCTTTTGCTTCTTTTGCACCAGCCACATCTTTAAAGGTCACTCGTTGAGAGCTGTCGTTTGGGTCGATCATACGTGCCTTTGACTGTCCAAAGGTAAATGCCTGCGCCCCCGCACCTTTAACTTGTCGAGTCATGTACCAGATGAAAAGTAGAATGAAAATAACGGGAGCCAACAGTGGAGCCAGGTTCAAAAGCCAATATCCAAGACCCGACTGATTTTGTATATCTACTTTTACTTTTCCGAGCTCTTCTGGAGTTGTGCCGTAATTTGAGAGTGTGTCTGTAAGAGCAGTACCTTCTTCTTTTTTTGTAAACTTCTTGTCCCCTGTCACATACACCATATCAAGTCTTTCGCCCTTTACGACAATCTCTGAAACGAGACCTCCTTTTATATCGAGTGCGAGCTGTGAAAGCGGGATTTCTGTTTTCGCCACCTGTCGCCCACTGATAAAAGAATATATTCCGGAAAGCACGAGGAAAATAATAAGTGTTGTTGCAACATAATTAAATACAGACACTTCTCCTGGACCCTTTGGAGGTAGTACTTTTTTGAAAGAATTTTTCTTATTCTGATTTTTGTCGTTCTTTTTGTTTGGATTCATAGGGGCATTATAGCGCATTTGAATGTCAAAATACATCATTTCTGCTAAACTAGACTCATGAGCCTCATTACAAACCGAAAAGTCCACTTTAATTACGAAATCACCGAGACAATACCTGCTGGTATTGAGCTTTTTGGTTTTGAAGTAAAGTCGCTTCGAAAAGGCCAAGGATCTTTGGAAGGTACATATGTCACCATCCGAGGTGGCGAGGCGTTTTTGATTGGGGTAAATATTCCTGCATATCAGGAAGGAAATACTCCGAAAGACTACGACCCACTTCGTAACAGAAAGCTCTTGCTTAACAAGGCCGAAATCGCTCGACTGGGTGAAGTGGAGTCAAAAAAAAGGTTGACAATTATACCTATTTCGGTGTATAATAAAGGCTCGGTATTGAAGGTAGATCTCGGTATTGCGGTCGGTAAAAAGAAGTTTGATAAACGTGAGACGACCAAGAAACGAGAGGTTGATCGCAATACCCGAAGAGAGTTTAGCGATCGTTAGTTCATTGAAAAGAGAAACTTGCTTCCCAGTTTAAAAAGAAATTTCTTTCTCGTCGCAAGTTTTATTGGACACGTATAAAAGTCTGGTGACTTTTTACTATGCTCGTCGTTCAAGAAAATTATAGACCGAATACAGTCTTAATTTTCTAAACTCCTGTGCAATGTCCCCTAAAACTTACGAACTCAACAAAATTTATTTTTAAACTGGGGGTGCCAGGTTTTGACATAGTCCGCATGCGTTCGCGCACTACAGAGTTCAAGTTACTCTTTAAACTGCTTGAAACTATACGTGTAAACAATACTGTTGCACGAGCAAAAGCCTCTGTTTCTCCATATTTTGGAGCTTCAAACTTTGCTTTCTCTTTCGCACGAGCTTAATTTAAGCCACGTCCCAAAGAGGGGGTGATACACTTGATATCTCATACGGTGTCTCATTCATATAACCTTGAGGTCCGGCTTCTCCCCTGTTTCAGATTGAAGCCTAAAAAATGAAACTCGCCTTTTTCTTATTTTGGATATGTTATAGAGAAAAAGTCTAAACGTTAACATAGCCTATGTAGTGTAGACCCGAACGTGTTCTCTCTATGCACGTGGCTTCGATGCCACCACTTCCACAAAATATTAAAAAACCGCTCTTGAGCGGTTTTTTAATATTTTGTGGAAGTGAGCAAAGCGGAGCTTTGCGTGTGCATTGAAGCCAACGGAGCGAGGGCTCCCATCACCAGATGGGACCGCGAGTTGGTGCCTAGACTTTTCCGAGTGACGACGAGGAAAAAGTCGAAGGGTCAATGTCACCATCCAAAACATTTTTTGCGAGTGGCATTGAAACGGCGGAGTGATTTTCGCTAAAGCATTAGCGAAATACGAGCCGGTGCTCGACTTATTTTACTTCATCGTACTCGATGCTAGTAAAATAGAAGTGCCCTTGTGGTACAGACAAATTTTTTGCGACGGCAAAAAATTTAGTCGCGGGGCGATGCCACCATTTTGCACTTGACACAATACCATATTGTATGCTATTGTTTTATCCAGAAAAGGAGTCACTATGACCTAGCACACTAAAATTTACCTGAAATCGAACACTCACAAAAAAACTATCGGTCTCTGAAGACTAGTGGGAAGGTGTTCGAAACACCAACCCCTAACCATAGGAGAATAGTTATGTCTAACCAAGAATCTAAAAGACCGAAACTTATCGGCCTAAGCCTCAGTTGGTGCTGTGAAGAAATAGCTGAAGGCAAAGTGGAGTACGACGATGTAAAACTAATCATCACTAGGACGTCAGCTCGAACTCCAGAACAGTTCGAGAAAATGATCCAGGAGTACAGAAAATACTACTGGTTCAATCCCGCCACTCGCAACAAAGCCGCTCGCCTTGCCCGGAAGCTTTACCGAGAGGGCAAGCTCGAGCAACCACGAATCACCCACGGCCGTTGCCCAAAAGGTCGTTATCCGATCTGGGTTACGAACCGCAAAAAGATCGAGTGGAAGGAAGAACACCCCACTCCAGCATAAGATTCGAATGAAGCCTCCCCCTGGTCGCAAGACCAGGGGGAGGCTTTTCTTTTTTCACCCTTTACTTATTTAAAAAATGCTATATAGTATTTTTAGGAGACCTGCATGGAAATTTGGAAAATTGGTAAAAATGGAAGGCTGTACAAAAAACTCTTTAGAACAAAGCACCGTAAGGAAGCTGTGAATCATTTCTTTGATCCAGCATTCCCCGCCTTCGCTTTCATGATTCAGGAAGAGCTGATGAAAGACAACGGGTGTCGATGGATAGTATTCAGCGAAGCAGAGGCAAAAAAGCTATTCAAGACCGCAAAGATCTTTGTTAACCCGGAACGAGGAACCTGTTCGAGTCAGTTTTTAGATTGTGTACTGGAGCCCGTAAAAAGGAGTTACCGCAAACCTTTTACAGTCACACACATTAACCCTTTAAAGCCTGGGTGGATCTCACCTCATTCAAAGGATTTTCGTCTCGCAATCCACATCGAGAGCTAACCGTTCCCTCCCCCCGCCACCGAAAGCCGCCGAGCTTTCGGTGGTTTCCTTATATAAAAACGAGAGTATACTTAATACATGACCCCTCTATTATTTCAAGCCCTCATATTTATCTCATGTATTATCGGATATGGTGCCGTAGTCACCATCGACACTGCAGGGCTTTTTTGGCTTTTTAAAAAGCGTTCAATGGATTTTGTGTACAGCATGACCGGAATCACTCAACCACTCATCTGGCTTGGATGGAGTGGTATTGTCGTTGGTCTTCTTGGCACCCTTTCTTTTACTCCCCTCACACCCCTTATCACCTACCAGCTCATCCTCCTCGGCATCCTGGGTCTTAATGGCATATTTTTGCAGATAACTAAAAAGAAGCTCAACCTCACCAACCCAAACCAAAAACTCCCTCTTTTCTCTATGTTTCTCGCCACTTTTATCTCTCAAACAAGCTGGATTACCTTTCTTCTCCTTCAATTCACGAGCACCCCCTAAAACTTGTATTTTTCCTGAAAAATGGTATTCTTACTCTATAATTTTAGTAATTTAAATTTGAACATTTGAGCACACACGTACGCATAAATCACCAAATCCAAGCTGTCGAACTACGAGTATTGCTCGACAATGGCGATAACCTAGGGGTTTTGAGCCGAATTGAGGCTTTAAACAAAGCAGAGGAGCTTGGACTTGACCTCATTGAAATATCACCAAAAGCCATTCCACCGGTTGCAAAAATCATGGATTATGGTAAATTTCAATACACTGAAAACAAAAAGCTTAAGGTTACCAAAGCCAAGGCTCACACTGTTGAAGTAAAAAATATTCAGGTCAAAATAGGTACAGGAGATCACGACTTGGAGCTCAAAGCTAAAAAAGCTTCAGAATGGCTCGCGGAAGGAAACCGCATCAAAGTTGACCTCTTCCTCCCTGGACGAGCAAAATACCTCGATCAGAAGTTTCTTCAGGAGCGTATGGACCGAGTACTCAAACTGATGACAGTAGAGTTTAAGATTGCTGATCCGGCTAAAAAAAGCCCGAAAGGCCTATCCCTCATAATAGAAAAAGCATAGAGCGCAGTTTACAAAAATACAATGAAAACAAACAAATCATACACAAAAAGACTAAAGGTAACCAAGAACGGAAAGATCTTGGCTCGAGCTACTGGTCAAAACCACTTTAATGCAAAAGTTTCTGGACGAGCAAACCTTGCAAAAAAAGGCTCAAAGAACTTCCCTATGTCGAACAAAGAGATTACTCGGTTTCTACCAAATGCATAATATTTTAATAACACACTAAAACACCAGTATGACACGAGTAAAGAAAGGAGTTAACGCTCTCAAATCACGAAAAAATACGCTCCGAATGGTAAAGGGTTACCGAAACGGAAGAGGAACAAAGCAGAAGCAAGCCTTTGAAGCTATTTCGCATGCAGGTACTTATGCATTTGCACACCGAAAAGACAAGAAAGGTGACGCTCGAAGACTGTGGAATGTAAAAATTTCATACGCTGTAAAAGAGCTTGGGACTTCATACAGTAAAGTAATGGGTGGACTCATTAAGAAAAACATTCTCCTCGACCGAAAGATCCTTTCAACACTCGCTCTCGAAGCACCTGAAACATTTAAGAAAATCGTAGAAATGGCTGGAACGGAAGAAACGGCAAAAGCTCCAAAAGTAAAAGTTACTGCTTAAAACGAAAATCCGCCCCGACATCATGTCAGGGCGGATTTTAATTTGAATGAACACATGTCAACGAAGAAGGACGTTCATGGGCTCGACTGACTCATCAACTGTAAACCGAGCTAAGACAGGTTCTTTTGCTGCTTCATCAAGATATTTCCATCCTACCTGCACAGC
This sequence comes from Candidatus Zambryskiibacteriota bacterium, assembly GCA_026394775.1. Taxonomy (GTDB): domain Bacteria; phylum Patescibacteriota; class Minisyncoccia; order Phycocordibacterales; family DATDWN01; genus UBA910. The sequence goes on along the minus strand of JAPLZY010000028.1, from coordinate 32,438 downwards.
ATGAGTGAGGTTGTCGAGTCGCGATTTAAAACCACTTCGTCCTTTATTGACCTCATCGAGTGCAATACGCACATCTCTCCGATGAAGATGGAATGCAACTTTCCCTGCAATCACTTCAGCCAGAGAGACCTCATGTGGTGAAATGGCAACCCCCCGAGGTTGGTCGGGTTCAGAACACAAGTTTGCCCGAATCGGAATAGTCTGGCGTTCGTTTCCAATAAGAACAGCGAGCTGTCCTTTACGCAATTTTCCAACAAAAGGCCCTGTTAAGGAATCTCCGTCGAAAGACATATCAAGAACGAAAACTTCTGCCTGGTCTCGAATATATTCAAATTGTATAAGTTCCATCATTGCAGCAAAACTTGAAGGTGTGACTACCATATGAGGAAGTACCATCTTCAAATTGTCTAGAATTTTCTTTGCTCTATCTACTTTATCAGAAACAACGTAAATCAATCACTGGTCTTTATGTATCATTGAATGTTCCTAACATCCCATTTGAATCCGAACACTTGTATACTTTTTGTATGAGAAAATTTAAAAAAATTCTGATAGATCACACCTCTCAAAAAGTGATCAGCAAGAAATATTTCTGTTGAAAGAAAAAGGATACTCATTAAGAAATATTGCACTCGCAGTGGACCGAAGTGTCTCCACGATCAGTGATGAAATCAAAAGAAACTCAGTGAAGGGTCGGTACGACCCTTCCAAAGCGGATCACAAGGCATACGTGAGGCGTCAGCAAAGCAAGTATCAAGGTATGCACATTGTGGAAGACAAAAAGATGAAGATGTTTGTAGACACAGGACTACTTGATGACTTGTCACCACAAGCAATTGCAGGAAGATTGAAGATGAAAGAAAAAGATATTGTTGGTATATCAAAAAACAGCATATATCGATATATCGAAAGTGTGTACGGAAGAAAGATTGAGGTACATAGGAAAAACAAAAGACGGAGGAGAAAGAAGAGAATTTTCATTCATCCAAACATCGCTGATCGTGCATTCATCGACAAAAGACCTTTGTATATCAATACAAGATCTCGTATGGGCGATTGTGAAGCGGATTTCGTGGTATCAGGAAGAGGAGGAAATGGAATACTTCTTGTGGTTGTTGATCGAAGATTTCGAGTGACATTTCTTGAACTCATTCTGGATGTATCCATCCAATCAGTGCATGATGCATTTGTTCGAATCCAAAAACGATTTCCTGAAATGAAGAGTCTGACTCTCGACAATGATATTTTGTTTCGGAAGCATGTTGAGCTCGCAAAACTTCTCAAGATCAAGATATATTTTTGTCACCCGTACCATTCATGGGAAAAAGGTACCGTAGAGAACACGAACAAATATATTCGGAGAGACATACCGAAAGGTACTAACCTTTCCAAGTTGACTCCTGAATTCATTGCTTCCCTCGAAGCAAAACTCAATCGCAGACCAATGAAATGCTTGGGGTATGCAACTCCTCAAGAGAAGCTTGATGCGTACAGACGCAAAAAGAAGCACTGACGTGCTTCTTTTTGGTTTTGATATTTAAAAGTGAGTGTTCGGATTGAGCCCGTCCTCTAGGGTTTTTCTCCTGAATCCAAGACTACACTCCTGTTTAAAAAAGTCAATTCGTCGTCTTCAAGGAAATCTACACTGAGAATCTCTGAGGATTTTTCGCCAAGGTCCCGGATAAAATTCAGGAAGGGACCGGAGACGTGAGTAATCTCACTTCGCAAGACCTTGCCAGAGCTTTTGTAATCAAAAGATCGACAAGGCGTACAATTCCTGTAAGGAACATATCGTACGTTGAGGACCCTTTCTGAATTTTAGCCGATGAAATTGGGGAAAAAGACCAGAGCAGCTAGCATTCTAATGTGTACACTTTACCGCGCTCGGGGTACAAGGCGTCTACATCTAAGTAATCCCTAAGTCGTTGAACTAAGAAGAGCGAGGCTTTAGGCTCCCCCATCACCACAAAGACCTTTTTCACCGTATCTGCAGTATCAGCTATCATATCCACCAGGTGGTCACAGTCTTTATGTGAAGAGTACCCAGAGATCATTTCGATACGCGCACGTACAGGCACTCGCACACCCTGGATAATGAGCTCTTTTGGAGCTTCCTGTATTGCTCGACCGAGTGTTCCTACTGCTTGGTAGCCCATAAGAAGGATCGTGCTTTTCGGATCTGGTAAGTAATTCATTTCATGAAAGATCACTCGCCCACCAGAAGACATACCTGAGCCAGCGATAATAATTTTTGGATTAGGCTCTTCATTTAAAGACTTTGATTCTCTTCCATCTCGCACTATACGAAGTTTTGGAAATGAAAAAATATCATCTCCTCCTTTGATTTCTTTTTGGACTGCTTGGTTAAAATCTTTTACAGTACGTTTGTAGATGTCAGTCACTTTAAGAGCAAGTGGTGAATCCAAAAAAACAGGTACTGAAGGAATCTTTTTTTCTTCTACCAAGTTGTTGAGTTCGTACAAAATCACCTGTGTACGCTCCAAAGAAAAAGCAGGGATCACGATAGCACCACCTCGGGCAATACCTTCTCTGAGGATACGTTCAAATTTAGCATCTCTTTCTTCTTTTGACTCATGGTTTCGATCGCCATAGACACTATCCATCACCACATAGTCTGCATCTTTTATCTTCTCTGTGTCTTTGAGAAGTGGTGTCGGTGAGTTACCTGAGTCACCGGTAAATACAATCTTTTTTCCTCCGTACGTAAATTCAAACATGGAAGAACCGAGGATATGCCCTGCATCTTTGAGATACACTGAAAACTCATCATTGACCAGCGTTTGTGTATGATACGGAATCGTGCGCCAATGAGAAAGTGCTTCATCTAAATGATCTTGCTCGTACAATGTAGGCTCATTTTTTGCTCGCTTGTTCTGCTCCATTATCTTCAATGCATCAGTAAGCATGACTCGAGCGATTTCTTTCGTCTCAGGTGTTGAAAAAACTGTACCAGTGAAACCGTCGGCGAAAAGCTTTGGCACTTTACCAATATGGTCCATATGAGCATGGGTAATGAAGACATAGTCGATCTCACCCAAGTTGTATTGAAAGTCAGCGGTGTTTTCTTCGTCTGCCTCACGTACTCCCTGTAAAAGACCACAGTCAACAATAAATGCTGAAAACTCTCCTTTTACAAGAAAGTTAGCGCCGGTGACCGCCCCTACTCCACCCCAAAATGTAATCTCCAGTTTTTTAGACATTCTTTTTTTCAAGTCTATGTGCGCTCACAATACCCACAAGAGCTCCGAGAGTATCCATAACAATATCCATCCCTGTATCAGGCCAATATGCAGCATCCGCTAAATCAGTTACTGCTATAATAAGCTCGTAATATTCCCAGACAAGTCCTACTAATACACTAAACACAAGGCCAAGTACCAGCTTTTCAATGTACGTAAGTCCGGATCTGAAAAATGAAAAAAGAGAAAAGAAAAAAAGAGATACAAAAAGACCGCCGAGGAAGTGCATAATCATATCAAACCAAATGACGGTCCAGTACAAATAGAGAGTGGTTCCGAGAGTATTTAAGATCCCCGTAAGAACGAGAACTCCAAACATTGTATAAAAAATTTTCTTTTGCTGCATAGGATAATAATACCGTGACCCGACTGAAATTCAAAACAAGATGATTTCTATATCTGGCAAATTTCGTTGTTGGACGTCAAAAAATAATTTCCACCGTACAATAGTACGCCTACAATTATTTTTCTAGTCCGCCTAGAACTTTACTCAGATCCAGAAATCATCAAAAAAACTCTCACAGGGAGAGGTTCTTTGGTAGGGTCACGTGTATATTCCCTAAGAAAAATACTTAGGTGGGTGTCCGCACAATGAGATATTGTAGCTTGCGCTTCGCAATCACATTAAATATAAGACTCCCTGAAAAATGGTTAGCTAGAAAATATACAGCAACCCTATCCAGATTATACTCTTCTTACTTCCATCCGCAAACTTGACTACTCATAAAGTTCAGCGTGCGTTCCGATCCTGTATAACTTACACACACCCCCTTCAATTTTATATATAAGCCGAACATCTCCTGTGATATCAATACTCTTATATCCTACCCATGGAGGATTTAATTTATGAGTTCTTAATAAAGGGTCATATTCATCTCTTAAGAAGATCATCATTCGTTTTTGAAAGGATTCCTTGACTGACTGAGGAAGTTTCTTAAAATTCTTTTTAAAACTTTTTTTGATGAAAAACATCCATGTGCTTATGAATTAAGTTGCGTCATAAGTTCTTCTACACTGTGAGCAACCTGATAATCACCCTTTTCATATTCTTTTTCAGCTTCTTTAATTGCTCGTATGGTGGATTTTGAAGGTTGATATGATATAGCGGATAAAGTAATCTCCTGATCCCGAACAAAACCTCGGAGCATTGAGTTGACCAAAGTACCTAGTGGCAAACCGATTTCTTCAGCGGTTTTTTGAGCACTAGCCTTAAGAGTCTTATCTATCTTCACCGTAAGCAGAGTTTTTGTATTATTTGTTTTTGTAGCCATATATACCAAAGTATATACTTTGGTATTATTTCGTCAAGAGTTCAAAACTAGAGATGTACTGTTCTAAACCTCAACCTTGCGGAGACAGAATATGAACTCCTGATCTGGACTCCAGTTGTCTGACGTATCCGAAGCAAGCAATAGACCATAATTAAAATGACCAAAGTCCTGAATGTAGAAGATACCGGAATTATGGTCTCTTGATGTGAAGATCCGCTTCATTCCTATATGTATTTGTTTATACATATCTTGAACTCGCATGAGGTTCTGATATTCCAGACAATACTCCGGTCCCACATCAGGCGGACATAATTCCAAACCAAGATCAGCCACTCTTTGGTACATTTGATCTGTTGTAGTTTTTATTGAAAACCCGAGGTCTGCAACAGATAGGCGAACAAGAGTTACAACACCATGATAACCTGAGGTAAACTCAGAGCTTTTGAACATATAGTTATTAGCGTTTACCTTAATTTTTGCTTGTTCAAGCTCGGTAATAAATTGCGCACCAGTTTTCCCACTAATCTCAACGTATTCCCTAAAAATTTTCTTATCAGGAAATACAGTGTAGATATACTCTAGGTTATCAGGCAGTTTTTGAAATATACCAGGTTCAAGTTTGCCAACATATGCTTTAGTATTTTGACTAATCTCACTCACAGTATGTGCGATTTCCTCTGCAGTACATTCAAAAAACACTAACATATCTTTTTGTAGGTCTCTATTCACTCTCAATTCCTCAACTCGAGGATCTCTCTCATACCCAAAACCTTCAATGAAAGCATCCATTTCGTACAAAAAAGCAAGATCTGTTTTGGAAAGTTCCTGCCCTTTTTTGGTTTTGTTTTCAATAAGGGTTAGCATTTTCATATCCTGAGCTTTCTTTTCATATAAAGCACCGTCAGGAAATTCCCTCATTTTTTCTTGCACGACAGGACTTATGTATGGATCGACATTTTGATTTGGCGCAATACCACGAACTTCTGCAATCTCCTCACCTACCATACGAATAGCTACACGAGGAATAATTGGTTCACCATCTTGATTGAGTGAATAATACACATGAAAATCATTCTTTTCTAATTGAGATTGGGCTGTACTCAGGTTTGCAGTGCACCATTCCAAAGGATGTCCTTCCAAAGACTTTACGAGCGGATTTGCATCTGACCCTTTAGGATAGACAACCCACTCTCCCCTAATTTCTTGTAGTCCTTCAGCAGAATATTCAGGAATTTCAGATAAAAACTGAGTGTATATTTTAGAAAAATTTTCAGTAGAAAGAAGTTTTTGAAATTCAGTATCACTTAATTTTATACTTTTATTCTCTACTATAGGATTCTCGTTTTTTGATTTTTCATTCCCTTTTAAATAAGATTCTAACACGCCAATAGTCAGAGCAAGTGCACGTTCATTAAGCGGGGCGAAAGACGCGATGGTATCCGAAGTTCTTTTTTGAAAATTCATCTTCTCTTTCCCGTCATCCTCTTTTTTTTGTAACTTTCCCATTTCGAGCATTGAACGAAATGCCCAATATTTTGCCCAATCAGGATACATCGCGTCGGTAGATGAAAGGTAGTTGATCCAACGATCCATACTACCTGTTTGATCTTCAATGATCTGCTGAGTTTTTTTCTCCCTGAACTCTTCCGTGATTTCAACTGTCCCATGTCCTAATTCACGGGCAATACGCTGTTCCAACAGAAAAGCCGACTCGGGCACTTCTTCTGGCTTAATCACAAATTTTCGATGAAGTAATTCTTTTAAAGCTCTAACACCACGCTCTCTTTTTTCTGGATCTTCTCGGTCAAGTATTTCGTTAAATCGATCGAGATAATTACCAATCTGGTCAGTTGTATTTTGAGGGACTTTCTCCTGTGTTTGTATTTCAGTGCGTTCAGCCGCACTCTTTACTTCCTCAGCGTTGTGTAAATCGTATTTGTTTTTTAGAAAATCAGCTCCGAATTTTTCCATGTTTATATTATAGCAGTAAAACTATTCCAATATCCCATCCAAATTTACGTCATAAAGAATCTCATCCTGCACCAGTCGGTACGAGAGTATTTCTTCTGGTCTAAACCATAGGTTTATTTCTTTTTCTGCTTCATCTACAGTTCCTGATGCATGAACAAGGTTTCTTACTGAGCGAGTGTCTGTATCTGAAAGCTCATATGAGTCGAGGACAAAGTCCCCTCGAATAGTTCCAATATCTGAAGTCAGAGGCTCTGTACCTCCCGTAATCTTTCTGACAATAGCAACTGAATGCGCACCTTGCCATACGAGAGCCACAACAGGCCCAGACGACATGTATTTTTTAAGTCGCCCGAGTATTTTCTCACTTGCCACAAGCGGATCAAGCGAAGGTGGCATGAGACCCTTTACTTCATAATTTTTAATGACTTTTTCTCCTGCTTTTCGTTTCCATTCAGGGTCTACGGTGTAGTGACTCTCCACCATTTCTTTGCTAGGTATGAGCATTTTTGAGCCAACAAGTTTGAGTCCGATACGCTCATAGCGTTTGATCAACTCCCCTATCAAACTTCGCTGTACTCCATCGGGTTTTATTATAACTAGCGTCTTCTCGTATTGAGGGTGATTCATGGTTTATTTATTTAGTTAAAATTATAGGTTCTCCTTCGGTAATGACGATGGTATGTTCAGCATGAGCCGCGATTGACCCATCTCTTGTTTTATAGGTATATCCATCTGAAGCAAGAGTGATCTGGTCACCTCCTAAGGTAAGCATGGGCTCTATTGCAAGCACCATGCCAGGCACGAGAAGGTCGCCTTGACCTTTAAAGCCTTCATTGGGTACATAAGGGTCTTCATGCACTGCATAACCTACCCCATGGCCTGCAAGGTCCTCTGGGACGCCATAACCCAGAGATCGGGCAAATGACCCTATAGCAAAGCTAATATCGCCAATATGATTGCCTCCTCGAGCCTCTTTAATACCTCGAGCCAACGCTTCTTCTGTATGAGCAATAAGCTTACGTTCTCGCTCTCCTGTCTCACCTACAGCCACTGTAACCGCGCTGTCGGTGATAAGTCCTTTGTGAGTGAGTCCGAGGTCCAATGTAACCACATCTCCTTCCATAAGAGTCTTTACGTTTTCATTAGGGATACCATGCACAATCTCATTGTTTATAGAGACACATAAAGCAGCGGGAAATGCCCGTTTTGCTCCACGAGGGGTGTAATTCAAGAACGCACCCCTGTCCCTTTCTTCTTCAATCATCTCTCGAGCCTTATCTTCCAGCATCTGTGTAGTGACACCAGGTGCTACCATGTCTTTTAGTGTACGCAAAATAAAAGCATGGCGTGCACCACCTTTCTTTAAGATCTCTATTTCTTCTGGCTTTTTGATTCTAATCATAAATAAATATACGAATTGAAAACTTACGAATAAATACGAATACTATTCGTTGATTCGTATGTTTAACTTTTCCATCATTTCAACGTACACTTCTTCTATACCTTGTTCACCGTTTACTTCAATAAAATTGTAATCATCGTTTGTTCTGAAATATTCGATTGCAGGAGCAACATCTTTATCAAACCAGTCGAGTCGTTTTTTTACTTTTGTTACATCAAGGTCGTCCCCTCTTCCACGATTAAGGAGTCGGTCTTCTGACCATTTTCTTGAAACATTCAGATGCACTACACAGGCTTTTCTCCCATAAAACTTAAGTGCTGTGTCCAGTGCGAGAGCTTCTCCGTAGGCACGTGGACTTCCATCGATTATCAAATGCTCAGTGCCTTTGAAAGACTCTACCAGAAGATGCGACCACATCCAAATCGCTAGAAAAGATGGCTGTCGTTCACCAGCCTCATATACCGCATGAGAAAGCTTACTTGAATATGAGTTTTCTTTTATGAAGTTTCGAAAACGCTCCCCTGTCTCAAGATAGAACACCTCATCACTTGGGTACTTTTCGGCAAGATACTTTTGTAAAAGCTCTACCTGAGTTCCCTTACCACAACCCGATCGGCCTATAAAAATAAATGTGTATGGATTCATGAAAATAGTATAACAAAAAAGACCCTTAAGGTCTTTAGGAAAAAGAAAACCGCCTCACTCGAGAAGCGTGCAAGGCGGTTCTCAAGACAAAACAATGGTTAACGCTCAATAAACGGGAACCAATTTTTGCGATAGAAGTAACCGTTATGCTTTCCAACACACACAGCCTCTTCAAGAGCAATTATAACTGCATCCGCATTTTCTGGCTTGAATCTCTCGCTGTGCCACGAAAAAGTTCCGTCCTCATAAATCATGATTTCACTGACTTCTGTCAACGGAACAGAGACTTTATGTGTAGCATCACTGATTCCACCGAATTGTCCTATGGAAATCATTCTTACACCAGCATAAGCTCCCCATACTCCCTCATCATACTTTTGTAAGACCATATCCCACTCAAGGAAACATCGTTGTTGTAGCTGAGCTCTATTTTCAAGTAGCTCAGCTAGTTTACCCCATGTTGCCAGTATCTTATTTACACTGGAAATTGGAGCATTTTTCGTACTAACAATTAATCTATCCATTAAGGATCTCCTTATTTAGTGTTTTTAGGCACACCAAATTACCTCTAATATTATTAGAGCATTTATATAAATTTATGTCAATAATTTTTTTAGACTACATAAAATCCCCTATTTCTAGAGAATTTTATGTTTTGAAATTATACTTTAAGTCGTTACAAACTTTCACAATTTCTCCGAGGTCGCGGATAAAATATGGAAAGGGACCGGAGACGTACTTACTGGTACGGTGAGGACCATTTCCAGATTTTAGCCGATGAGATCGGTGAAATTTGGAAGTTCCGTTGTTTAGTACTCCCTAATCGAGACCTGAGCGTCGATTTTTTTGATTAGATCGATAACTACAGAAACCGCGATAAGCAAAGCCGTACCCCCCACTGAAATAGCCGTGATGCCCGTAATACCTCTAATAATAAGAGGAAGGACTGCAATCACACCGAGGAAGAGCGCACCAACAAAAGTAAGTCGAGTGAGCGTCTTTGCAATATGATCTGCTGTTGAAGGGCCTGGTCTGATACCTGGAATAAACGCACCATTTTTCTGAAGATTTTTTGAGATCTGATCTGGATCAAAGGTAACTGCGGTGTAAAAATACGTAAAGACAAACACAAGGATGAAATATGCGATTGCATATATCCAGTTATTTGAAATAAATGTATTGAGTGCTGTTGCTACGTTTTTTACAACAGGATAGTCAACATTGACCAAGAATCGTGAAATTATTTGTGGGAAAAGAAGAATCGATGAACCGAAAATAATCGGCATTACTCCTGCCTGGTTCATACGAAGTGGAAGATATGTTGATGACCCACCATACACTTTTGCTCCTCGCACTTGCTTGGCATAAGTGACCGGGATTGGTCGTTCTGCTTCAGTAACCACTACAACAAGTATCACCACAACAAGAGCGATTACTACAAAAAGTGCATAGAGAAATATCTGCGCTGGATCAAATACATAAGCAAACTGAGAAAGCGCTGTTGGAAGCTGAGATACGATACCCGCAAAGATGATGAGAGATACTCCGTTTCCAATACCGTATTCTGTAATAAGCTCTCCAATCCACATTAAAAGCATTGAGCCTGCAGTAATCACAATAAGGTTTACCATAAGGTCAAAAGGTGTAAGTGCTGCAATTACATTTTGAGACTCAAGAAGCTTGATCAAACTAAAACCTTGGATCAATGCAAATGGAATAGCAAGCATTCGGCCGTACTGTGCAAACTTCTGACGTCCCGCATCCCCTGCTTCTTGGTACATCTCCTTGAGTCGTGAAGACATGACAGTCAAAAGCTGCATGATGATTGATGCGGTAATATATGGACCCACACCGAGCATAACAATAGAAAGCTGTGAAAGACCACCTCCAGAGAAGAGGTTGAGAAGACCGAGAAATTCATTGTTGGCAAACAAAGACGACAATGCACCCTCGTTTACTCCAGGGATAGGGATGATAGAGAGAAAGCGAAAAATAACCAATGCTCCGAGCGTAAATAAAATACGCGTACGAAGCGCCTTGTCTTGTAGTATCAGTCCGAATTTATAGAAAAAGTTTTTCATGAATTAATATACGAATATGCGAATTAATGCGAATCTACGAATTAATGCGAATGAATGCCTGTGAATGTATCTTATTCGTAGCTATTCGTAAGTCTTTCATTCGTATATTCGTATATCTATACTATCACCTTACCTCCAGCTGCTTCAATCTTTGTTTTTGCAGCTGCTGAAAGTGCGCAACCTGACACAGTAACTTTAACTGTAATATCACCTGTAGAGAGGATTTTTATAGAAGGCTTTTTACCATAGAGAGATGAGATAACACCTTTTTGCATCAATGTTGTCTGAGTTACTTTATCTCCATCTTTAAATGTATTTTGAATTTGTGCCAAAGTAACAGGAACTGCGTTTTTCTGGATTGATGTGTTTATGTTTACACCTCGTCCTCGAAGCTTTGGAACACGCTTGATGAAGTCTCGGAGTTCTGGTCGCTTTTTGTGACCAGCACGAGCATTTTGACCTTTAGTACCTCGTCCTGATGTTTTAGCTTTAACACCCCCGCGACCGATCTGTCGTGATTTTTTATTTTTATGAGTTCTTTTGAGATTGTGTGTTTGCATATCGGTTTATTTAGATCGAAGTTGAGACAAAGCTTTGATAGCTGCCTTTGCATTGTTTACCTTATTCTTACTTCGTGAGAAAAGTTTTGAACCCACTTCTTTAATACCTGCAAGCTCAAGTACTGTTCGAACAGATGAACCTGCAATAATACCCTTTCCAGGCGCTCGCATAATAATTACCTGTGAGCCAGAGAATTTGGCAAACACTTCGTGTGGGATAGAGTGAGTTTTTGTGACAGGGATCTTAATGATATTCTTCTTTGCGTCACGTACAGCCTTGTCGATTGCGAGAGGAGTATCTGTTGCTTTACCTTGACCAACACCCACCTTTCCTTTTCGATCTCCCACCACCACAGCAACAGAGAAACTAAATCGTCGTCCTCCGGTAACCACTCGAGTTACACGTCGAATACTGATGATTTTTTGATCAAATTCTGGTTTTACGCGAGGTTCTCGTGTGTCTCTTCGGTCACGACTTGGTTTTCGTGGGCCACGGCGTGAGTCTTGTGCAGCACCTCCTGCTTCGACTGCCTCTATAGGTTTTTTAATTTCTTCTGTCATACAAATGTTTATTAAAATATTAGTCCTCCTTCACGTGCACCTTCACTCACCGCTTTGATATTTCCTGTGTAAATAAAGCCTCCTCGGTCAAACACCACAGTCTCTACTTTTTTTGCTTTCGCAAGAGCAGCGATTTGTTTTCCAACAGCAAAAGATCTGAGGGCAAGTGTCTTGTCTTTCATTGTTTTTGAATGAGCAGAAGCCAAAGTGACTCCTTTAGTATCATCGATCAACTGAGCAGAGATGTACTGGTTTGATTTAAATACAGCAAGACGAGGTTTTGTTTCGGTACCAGAAATCTTCGCTCGGATTCGGAGCTTTCGTCTGATTCGCTTTGCTGTTTTACTTTGAATGTTTTTCATTTTATTTAAATTACACTATCATCAATTTTTATAGGTTTCAAATCTGGATGAAATCCGAGGCAGACGAGGGAGATAATTTGAGCCAGCCTGAGTGCGCTGGTGAGAATTATCTCCTGAAGTCTAACGAAGGAGTTCGCCAGATTTGGAAGCTCTACGCTGACTTCTTACCTTGCTTGCGCTTAACAACCTCCCCTTCGTATCTAAGCCCCTTTCCTTTATATGGTTCTGGCTTTTTCCAGTCTCTCACCATTGCTGCAAATGCACCAACTTCTTCTTTATTAATACCTGACATAGTGATCACGTTCTTTTCTGCTGTCACCTTCAATGATGCAGGGATATCAATAATAACAGGATGAGAGAAACCAAGAGCCAGTACGAGTTTATCTCCTTTTACTTCTGACTTATATCCGATACCTTCAAGAATAAGTTTTTTGACGAAAAAAGTATTTACGCCAGATACCATGTTTGTAATATGTGAGCCGTAAGTACCCCACAATGAACGAAGTGCGATAGTTTCTCGTTTAGGGAGGAGTGTGATTGATTCTGGTGTAATAGTAACCAAGATGTCAGGGTTCAACTTCTTAGACAATGTACCCTGAGGACCTTTTACAGTAAAGACACCTGAAGTGAGTGTAACTTCAGTATTCTTTGGTATTAAAATGATTTTTTTTCCGATACGTGACATATATTTTTGGATTAATGATTTTGGATTTTGGATTAATGAATTGGATCTTTCTTTTTCTTTAATCTTTAATCCTTAATCTTGTTTCCTACCTTACCAGACTGTACACAAAGCTTCTCCTCCGACCTTTTCTTTTCGCGCACTTTCATCTGACATCACCCCTTTTGGAGTAGATACCACCATAACACCATATCCGTTCTTTACAGGACGAATATCTGCTGCTTTCAAGTAATATCTCTTTGAGCTTTTTGAAAGGCGTTTTACACCTCGAATTCGAGCTGTACCATCTGCCTCATATGCAAGAGTTACTTCGATATATTTAATAACCTTTTTACCTTTCTTTGTGGCAGATTTGATAAATCCTGCTTTTGCAAGAACATCTAATATTGCCATTTTAAGCTTAGAGTACGGTAATACCGCAGTTTCCTTTCGGACCTGCCCGGCATTGTGTATCTGAGTTATCATTGCTGCGATTGGATCTGTCATATTATTTCGTTGGGAGTATTGTGTGCTCAAGAGAGCAACAACTTACCACGATGATTTTTTAATACCTGGGATTTTCCCCTCATTGGCAAGTTCTCGGAAACAGATACGGCAGAGATCGAAATCTCTCATGTATCCATGCTTTCGACCACATCTAAAACATCGGTTTACTGCTTTTGTAGCAAACTTTGGTTTCTTTAATGATCGTGCTATTACTGATGTTTTTGCCATTGTATGATTAATTGCTTATATAAAGCTTGGGCCTCATCCTAGCAATAAAACTAGGATGAGTCAAACCTATTTTCCTTTATTTTTTACAGCCTTAACCTTAGGATACCCTTCGTCTTTCTTAAATGGAAAGCCAAGGTGGGTAAGAAATGCCTTGGTCTCGAAAGGATTTTTGATGTTTGTGTTTACAGTAACTGCAAGACCAAATACATCCTTAAGCTCTTCATCTGAACATTCAGGGAAGATGCTATTTTCTTTGATACCGAGTGTGTAGTTACCCATTTGATCGATACCCTTTGCTGAAATCCCACGAAAGTCTTTTGTTCGAGGAAGTGCGATGTTGATAAGACGCTCAAGGAAATCATACATTCTTTTGCCTCGCAATGTGATCTGGATACCTACAGTATCCCCTTCTCGCACCTTAAAAGCAGCTACAGACTGTTTTGCACCTTTCTTTACCGGTCGCTGACCCGTAATATCTGTGAGTCTACTGTATGCGAGTTCGATTTTCTTCTTATCTTTGAAAGACCCTACTCCAGAAGAAATAACCACCTTCTGTATTTTAGGTGCCTGCATGACGTTTGTATAACCAAAATCTGCCTTCAAGACGTCGTACGATTTACTGATTTTTTCTTTAATGTGTTGTTCCATGATTGTATTCTAATTATAGAGTCGTATTGCTCTTTTTTGCCACGCGTACTTTCTTTCCATCAATAGTCTTTGTGCCAATACGAGTTGCTTTACCTGATTTAGGATCGATCAAAGAAACGTTTGATGCGTGGATTGGAGAATTTTTCTCAACAATCTGACCTTTTTCACCACTTCTTCGTGCTCGAACATGGACTTTTGAAACATTGATTCCGCTCACCAAGACTTTGTTTGACGCAACAAAAACCTTAACAACAGCACCTGTTTTGCCTTTGTCTTTTCCTGTGAGCACTATTACTTTGTCGTCTTTCTTTATCTTCATGTTTGTTTTTATATAATGTATGTTTTGATACGAATATACGAATGGAAACTTACGAATAGCTGCGAATGAATGCTTTTGATTTTCTTAATTCGTAACCATTCGCATTATTCGTAGATTCGCATATTCGTATGTTAACCTATACTACTTCTGGGGCCAAAGAGATGATCTTTTGATACCCCGCTTCTCCAATCTCTCGTGGAATAGGTCCGAACACACGTCCTGCAACTGGCTCCTTCTTTTCTTTTTGTACAATCACCACCGCATTTTCGTCAAAACGAATGTATGATCCGTCTTTTCTTCGGAAAGGTGCTTTTTGTCTAACCACTACTCCATAGAGAACATCTTTCTTTTTTGCTCCTTTTCGTGGCTCTGCTTTTTGTACAGAAAGCACAACAAGCTCACCCAACCGCGCATATCGTTTTTTTGAACTTCCAAGCACCTTGAACACTCGGCCGATCTTTGCCCCTGTGTTGTCTGCTATTTTAACGATTGATTGTGGTTGGATCATATAAGTAGAGTTTAGATATTAGAAGCTAGAACGATGAAATGCTTATCCTTAGAAATTGGTCGTGTTTCCTTGATTTCTACTTTGTCACCCACCTGCTTGGTGTTTCCTGCATCATGCGCCTTAAAACGCTTGCTCTTCTGCATGAACTTATCATACTTTGGGTGTTTAACAAAACGGTTTACAGACACAACAACAGTGTCTTTCATCTTGGTAGAAACTACCACACCAGAAAGTACTCGGCCCAAAAGCTCTGTAGATTTAACTTCTGTATTTGGTTGTGTTTTTTTTGTTGCCATAATAATAGGTATTATTTTGTTGTAACTCCACGTGTAAGCAATGTAAGTATGCGCGCAATGTCTTTACGAAGTACATACCCTTCCTTTACGTTCTTGATGTTGCTTCCTGCAATAGAAAAACGGAAGTTTCGAAGAGCCACTCGTTTTTCGCCGAGCATACTCTTGAGTTCTTTTTCTGTTTTGTTAATAAAATCTTTCATAGATATTGGAAATATTATCGAGATACTACCTTACTCTTAATCGGAAGCTTTGTTCCCGCTTTTCGAAGCGCTTCTTTTGCTACCACCTCTGTCACTCCGTCGATCTCAAAAATGAGTCGTCCTGGAAGCACTGGCGCTACGTATGCATGCAAATCTCCTTTTCCTTTTCCGAGCTTTACTTCAGCTGGCTTTCGAGTGATCGGCATATCAGGGAAAATTCTAATCCAAATCTTACCTGACTTACCCATAGCTCTTGAAAGTACTTTACGGGCAGCTTCGATCTGGTTTGAAAGAATACGAGCATCGGACATTGCTTTGAGTCCAAATGAACCAAACGCAAGTGTTGCGCCACGAGAAGCCACACCGATACGAGACGTGTTTCGTCTCATGGTATGCCATTTTCTGTATTTTACTTTTTTTGGTAGCAACATATACCTGTAATTAAATAGTGTTATTTAGCGAAAATTTCACCCTTATATATCCACACTTTGATTCCGATTGCTCCATATGGAAGACGTGCAGGATACGCTGCATAGTCTACGTCAGCTCGAAGTGTCTGAAGCGGGATTCGACCTTTTTTCATTTTTTCTTGTCGTGCCATAGAAGCACCTCCAAGACGTCCTGAAAGTTCAATCTTAACTCCGAGAACATCTCGGTTTGCCATTACTTTTTCAATAATCTGCTTTCCAACTCGTCGGAAAGGCATACGCTTTTCAAGACCTTCAGCAATCATTTGAGCTACGATAGTTGAGTTTGTTTCTGGAGATCGAACTTCTTTAATGTCGATCTTTATCTCCCCTCCTGAAACGAGTTTCTTCTTTGCCATAAATGCAAGCACTTCGTCTCGAAGCTTTGTAGCACCCTCTCCGTTTCTTCCAATAATCACACCTGGTCGAGATGTTTCGATAATAATACGAAGTGTTTTTTCACTTCTCTCCATTGAGATATCAGCAACATACTGACCACGCATTTTTTTCTCCAAGTATTCTCGGATCAAAACATCGCTCTTAAGGAAAACTTTGTACTGGCCTTTTACGCCAAACCAGCGAGACTTCCAGTCTCTGATAATCCCAAGTCTATGTGAATATGGATGTACGGTGTGCGTCATGTTATTATTCGTTTGTATTAGAAACTTCTACCTCTGCTTCTACTGGCACTTCTACAGCTTCTACAACTTTTTCTGTTTTTTTAGTCAAAACAGCTTTTTTCACCTCTACCTTCTTGATTGTTTTTTCACCTGTAAATCTTTCTTTTTTAGCTTTTATAATACCCTCTTCAAGAGAAAGTGTGATCTGGCTTGTTCGTTTTCGAATAGGGTGTGCAGAACCACGTGCTGTTGGCATGCTTCGGTAAAGTGTCTTACCTTCGTTTACTTCGATAGTTTTAACAATCAAATTTTCAGTTGACATAGACTGTGCTTTTGCATTTGCAACAGCTGATTCGATGAGTTTTCGAATAGGCTGTGATGCTCGCTTTTCTGTAAACTGCATAGAAACAATAGCGTCGGCAACTTTTTTACCACGCACCAAGTCAGCAACTACACGAACTTTTCGTGGAGATTGTCGAAGATTTGAAAGTGTAGCGATAGCTTTAGACATGGTCGTGATGATAAATACAATGTTATTTCTTTTTAGCGTCAGGAGCGGTCTTTGCAGCTTTTGCAGCAGCAATTTCAGACTCTTTCTTCTTAACTTCAAGCTCTTTCTGCATTTTACCTCCGTGTTTGATAAATTTCTTAGTTGGAGAAAATTCACCAAGTCGGTGCCCTACCATGTCTTCAGATACAAGAACCTCAATATGAGTCTTGCCGTTGTGAACACCGAAGTTAAATCCAACCATTTCAGGAGAGATAACGCACGCTCGAGACCATGTCTTAATAACACCAGTTTCAATTGGCTTTTTACCCTCTACCTTTCGGAGTACTCGTGGGTCTACGTATGGTCCTTTTTTTGATGATCGTGTCATTGAGATTAATATACGAATATGCGAATTGAACACTTACGAATGGTTACGAATAAGCAAACAAAAAACTTTCTTGTATGAAAGTAGGCTGTAGCTTACTCAAACAAAACGATTAGAGTAAAACTCTCACGTGGGCTCTATACTATACAAAATAGGTGCATATGTCAAACGAATTAGAGTCATTAAAGTCCCAAGTCCTTAAAGTCTGTAAAATCGAGAATTTGTGAGTAATTTTAAGGCCCGCTTACCGAAGTAAGCGGGCCAATGGCCCGATAAAATCAGACCAATTTTATATCAATTGGACAATGAGCCGAGACAAGAGCCACAGCCCGAGCCTCCCCTTCTCCAATACTATTGATTGTGGCCGCCAGATCGCATCCCTCTAATAACTCAGGATCTGCCTCCACTTTAGCCAGCACTTCTTTTGCCGATTCTTCATTTGGAGCCAAGATTAGCTCGAAGAAGGCGCCGTCGCTCGAAGCGAAAAAATATGCATTCATAGTGTTACGATCTCCTAACTTAATACATAACATACTATTAACCATTTTGTCAAGTGTTCCTACTTAACAAAAAAAACACCCTTTCGGGTGCTTTTTGAAAACTTTCAAATTTGAGACAAGGTCGCGGATAAAATCTGGTAAGGGACCGGAGACGTACATGTCGTACGTTGAGGACCATTTCCAGATTTTAGTCGATGAGATTGGCCAAATGTGGAAGTTTTATTTTCTCTTTCCTACTTTTCGTCGTGATACGATATGCTTATTAGAATATTTCTTAGGAGTTCGAGTCTTCTGTCCTTTACCAGTCGGTCGTCCGTATACAGACACTGCTCGGCGGCGTCCTCGGCCTTGTCGGCCTTCTCCACCTCCGTATGGGTGGTCTACTGGGTTTTGTGCTGTACCTCGCACTGTAGGGCGGATACCAAGCCATCGCGAACGTCCTGCTTTACCGAGGTTTACGAGTCGGTTTTCATCGTTTCCTACTTCTCCGACTGTAGCAAAAGCAGTATCTTTCACTTTTCGCACTTCAGATGAAGGCATTTTAAGATCTACGTATCCCGCATCTTTTGCGATAAGTTCAATGTAGCTACCACCAGAACGAGCAAGCTTTGCTCCACCTTGTGGCTTTACTTCTACGTTGTAAATAAATGTACCAACTGAGATATTTTTAAGTGGAAGTCGGTTACCGGTCTTGATCTCAGCTGTTTCAGATGTAATATATTCATCCCCTACTTTTGCACCCTTTGGAAGAAGAATGTATCGTTTTGCACCATCTTTGTATGCAACAAGTCCAATAAAACCAGATCGGTTTGGATCGTATTCAATAGTCTGTAGAGTATACGGAATATTGATTTTTTCGTATGTAAAATCGATCTCTCGGAAAAGTCTTTTGTGTCCAGAACCTTTGTGACGAGTAGTGATGATACCTCGGTTGTTTCGCCCCACTGCTCTTTTAAAGCCGTGTGTGAGTGATTTTACAGGTTCTGACGCGGTCAAGACACTACTATAGTCAATAGATGTCATGTTTCGACGTGATGGAGTTGTTGGTTGGTATCTCTTCATAGTATTTTATATAATTTCTATTGTCTGACCCTTCTTAAGGTACACATAGGCTTTTTTCAAACCTTTCTTGTATCCAACCTTACCTCGTACAAATACTTTTTTCTGAGGTGTAGTCACTGTAGCTACCTTGACCGCAGTTACATTGTATATTTCTTTGACTGCTTTGATGATATCTGTCTTTGTTGCGTGTTTTGGGATTTCAAATGAATACACTGAAGACTCTGACTGGATAGTCGCTTTTTCTGTGATTCGTGGTCGCAATAATACTGTTTTAAGGTCTGCTTTCATATAATTATGCTAATTTAGAAGAAATAGTAGCCAAAGACTCTGCTGGGTTTTCAATCACTACATATTTGTATTTCATCAAATCGACTGGGTTGATATTTCGGATTTCATCTACTTCTACGTTACCGAGGTTACCAAAACTTTTCTTTGTTGTTACATTATCTTTTGAGATAGCAATATATGCTGAGTTTCTCTTTTTTGAAAGGATGTCAGTAAAGCCTCCGATCTTTGAAAATGAAGAAAGTGTAAGCTGTGCCTCTTTTGTTTTTGGAGCTTTGAATGCAAGAGAGTCAATGAAAAGGATCTGACCTTTTTTAAATTTAGCAGAAAGAATAGTATACAAAGCCTTTGCCTTCATTTTCTTGTTTACCTTTCGGTCATAGTTTTTGTCGTTTCGTGGACCATGTGTCACACCTCCTCCTACCCAAATAGGTGATCGGTTTGAGCCGTGTCGTGCGCGTCCTGTTCCTTTTTGTTTCCAAGGCTTTTTACCTCCTCCTCTTACTTCACCTCGGTTTTTAGAGTGAGCAACTGAAGTTCGAGCTGAAGATTCCATTGAAACCACAACCTGATGGACCAAGTCTGCGTTCCATTTTAGACCAAATACACCTTCAGAAAGAGTGATTGTGCCATTTTCTTTACCTGCTTGTGTGTAAATAGTAGCTTCCATAGTAGGAGAAACAACCGCATCAGAAGATGTTGTTTTTTTAGTATTCTTTTTTGCGATAGTCTTTTCCATGATATTTAAATAAATCCTTAGTTTAGGTGATTATCCCTTTATTTCAACAAGAGTACCACGGCGTCCTGCAACAGCACCTCGGATAAAGATCTCTCCTGCTTCTACGTCGATACCAGCAATAGTGAGTCCTCCTGTAGTAATACGGTCAGAACCTGTTCGTCCGGCCATTCGCTTTCCTTTAGCAACACGTCCTCCGTCTCGTCCTCCTCCTCCGATAGATCCAGGCTCTCGTTCAGAGTGCTTCTGTCCGTGAGATCGTGGACCTCCGTGGAAACCATGTCGCTTAACCACACCCTGGAAACCTTTACCTTTTGAGATTGAAGATACAGTCACACCGTCTCCTGCTGCAAATGTAGAGATATCGATAGTGTCTCCTACTTTGTACTCACCTCCTTCAGTTCGAAATTCTTTGATATGAGCAAATGAACCAAGACCATTTACGTGACCTTTTACAGCCTTTGAGATATTCTTTGCGTTTCGAGAACCAAACCCTACTTGTACGGCTGTATAGCCATCTTTTGAGAGGTTTTTAACTTGAGTGACCACATTTGGACTTGTTTTGATAACAGTCACTGGGTGCACAATCCCCGCTTCGTCGAAGATTTGGGTCATATTTACTTTTGTTCCGAGAATGAATTTCATGTAATTTTATTGATTTTGAAGACATTTTTCGGACAGTAATGAGAAAAGATTTTTCTCAACATTGCCCATCACTAGTCTTCATAAAAAACAGCCTAAATGGCGATTTGGCAATACTAGCAGATAACGGTTTTTTATTCAAGTGCTCGAAATAACGAATATGACCCTCCTGTAGAGACAGAGAGGGTCAGTCGGTTGATACAAAGTAAAAATGTGTAAATAAGGGTGATATTTCGGCCTTGTCTGCTCCAGTTAAATTCCTGTATTGCTGAGTATACTCTTCTCGAGTCGCCTCCCTCATTACTTTCCATGGCATATCGTAACGTTTACTAAAAGGATCAGTGATACCCTTACCTATATGACCAATCTCTTTGGACCATTGAAAAGCCAGAATAATCACAACAACTCCTCCTTTCTCTTTTATACACCATCCCGAGACTTTTGTAACAAAAGGCCCTTATTTTTCTATCCTCTTTGTGTTTTTGACCCTCAGGAGAGGAAGAAGGAGTTCTCGCCAATTCTCAATAGAACCAATTACCCCATTAATCTCTAAATCTTCTTCGTCGTAGTATATTTCTACTTTTTTAGAACAACAGCCACATTTAAACGTATAGCTCGGCGACTTCTTACCTTTTGATTCTTTATGAGAAACTCTGACATCCCAATATCCATTTTTCCTCGCGGTTCCCATTTTCTTTTGGATCTTTAATTTCATTTTAGTTTTTTCAAATAAGCAATCACGCCTTCTACATTTGTAAAACCAGGAGAAAGATTTTTACCTTCTTTAGTGTCTCTTGAAACTCTCAACAATTCACGGATAACTTTAGACTTTAACTGAGGTTGAATATTTAATTTTAGTGTTTTTTTAACCATTTAAGTCAAATAATACCATATCATTCCTATGTAAATCAAAAACCACCCATTGGTGGTTTTTGATTTTAGATGATTTTAACGTCAATATTCACTCCAGAAGGAAGAGATAGGTTTGTCAGAGATTCCATAATCTTAGGTGAAGGATTGAGGATATCAATCAGTCTCTTATGAGTTCTCATTTCAAACTGCTCTCGAGCGTTCTTGTAAACGAATGAAGATCGGTTTACAGTGTATTTCTTGATCTCAGTAGGAAGTGGGATGGGCCCGAGCACCTTTGCATCATAACGCAATGCTGTGTCCATGATCTGCTTTACTGAAATGTCGAGAACTTTGTATTCATATGCTCGTACGCGAATACGGAGCTTTGAAACCGCTTCATCTTTCACTGCTTTTTTAGGAGCCTTTTTTGTTGTTGTTTCTTTCGTTGCCATTGGGAGTAGCTTACCAAACATTTAATAATATGGCAAGCGAATACAGCACAAAAACAAAGAATCGGTTTCAAATTTGAGACAAGGTCGCGGATAAAGCAAAAACCAATTCCGGAGGTGTACATGTCGTACATTGACGGAATTGGTTTTTGTCTTTAGCCGATGAGATTGGCCAAATTTGGAAGCGCTACGGTTATGCCACTATCTTAGTAACAACACCCGCACCTACTGTTTTGCCTCCCTCTCGGATCGCAAAACGTGTATTGTCTTCAAGCGCAACTGGAGCAATCAATTTAACCTTGAATGTCGCTGTGTCTCCTGGCATAACCATTTCAACACCTTCTTTCAAAGTCACATCTCCTGTTACGTCTGTAGTTCGGATATAGAACTGTGGCTTGTATCCTGAGAAGAATGGAGTATGTCGTCCACCTTCTTCTTTCTTGAGAACGTAAACCTCAGCTTCGAATTCTGTGTGAGGATTTACTGACTTTGGCTTAGCAAGAACCTGTCCTCGTGAGATATCTTCTTTTTTAGCACCTCGGAGCAAGATACCTGCGTTGTCTCCTGCCTGACCTGATTCAAGTGATTTGTTGAACATTTCAACACCAGTCACTGTAAACTTAGTGATATCCTTAAGACCAACGATTTCGATTTCTTCACCTACTTTGATGATTCCTCGTTCGATACGTCCTGTTACCACTGTTCCTCGTCCTTCGATAGAGAAGATGTCTTCTACTGGCATAAGGAATGCCTTGTCCAAATCTCGTTCTGGCATTGGGATATATGAATCAAGCGCTGCTGCAAGATCCATGATTTTCATAGCCCATTCGTCTGTATTGTCAGCTGATTCAAGAGCCTTAAGCGCTGAACCTCGGATAAATGGTGTATTTGCACCGTCAAATCCGTTCTTTGTAAGGAGTTCTCGCACTTCTTCTTCCACAAGGTCGATAAGGTCCACGTCAGGCACCATGTCACACTTGTTCAAAAATACGATGATCTTTGGCACACCCACTTGTTTTGCCAAAAGTACATGCTCTCGAGTCTGAGGCATCGCACCGTCTGTAGCCGCTACCACAAGCACTGCACCGTCCATTTGCGCTGCACCAGTGATCATGTTTTTGATGTAGTCAGCGTGTCCTGGCGCGTCAATGTGAGCGTAGTGTCGAGTTGGTGTCTCGTACTCGTTGTGAGAAAGCGCAATTGTGATTCCTCGTGCTTTTTCTTCAGGCGCAGAGTCGATTTCACCCACTCCTTTGATTTTCGCTGAATACCCATTGCCCGCTCGGCTCAATGTGTTCAAAATAGCAGCTGTTAATGTTGTCTTTCCGTGGTCAACGTGTCCGATTGTACCCACATTCAAGTGAGGCTTTGATCTGTC
This sequence comes from Candidatus Zambryskiibacteriota bacterium, assembly GCA_026394775.1. Lineage (GTDB taxonomy): Bacteria > Patescibacteriota > Minisyncoccia > Phycocordibacterales > DATDWN01 > UBA910. Next base: position 9,092 of record JAPLZY010000028.1, on the reverse strand, counting down.
AAAATTTGCCATAATCTTTATGAATTAAAAACTAATAAATAATGTGCCATTTTGGAAACTCCAAAAAATTGATACTCGAGAAACGCCAAATTTTGGGAACTTCCACTGGTTTAAAATCGCCCGAGAGCGATGGACCTTATATTAGACAAAAAAGCTACAGCAGTCAAGCAAGAATAGATGCTAGGTGAGAGAAGTTAGAAGTCAGAGAATGAGAAAAACTCACTCACCTCTTGCTCCTAGTCTCTATACAAGAATATCCATTTTGAGCTTATTGATCTCCTCTTTAAGCAGGAGCTTAAACGTAGGGATTTTTGATTCGAGGAACACCACCACCTCTTGTGGAGTAGTCGTATCCTCGTCCAAGAGCAAGTCAAACTCGACTTGCTCTACCTCAGAGAGAATATCGAGAGAACGCACCAAAACCGCCTGATATATCAAGCGTCCGATACGGTCTACCATATCTATTTGTTCTTCGAGAGGCAGGTCACCTAAGCCCCACTCAACTATTACATCTTTTGATAAAGGATTCATATTGTTATTTATTCACTTTAAAGAACTGTTTGTTTTTTTCAACTTCTGCTACTGCTTTTGCAAATGCTTGCTCGTATTCACTTTTTACACCAAATATTCCTTTTCCAAGCTTACTTTCATACTGAAAACCAATCTTTCCGTCTCCAATAAGACCTGATCCTATCTTTTCACCATTTAAGAGAATGGTAACATCTGGACCTTTCTGGATTGCGTGAATATATCCTTCTTGATATGGAATTGCAAGTTGATAATCAAAAAGGTCAAGTGCATTTTTTATATATTCTCCAGTGAAAAACTTGCTGTACGCTACCCTCTGTGACTTGAACTGATCCCCAAATTGGTACTCCTTTTTCAGAGGCATTTTACCATCAAACATATCTGTAATTTTTGTAAAATTAGAATCTTTAACAGCTATCTCCTCGATAGTCTGGGCCAAAGTTCCAGGTATTTTTTGCTCAATTACTACTGAAGACTTCGGGGCTTCTGGTTCAGGGGTGACAGTCTCTGTTTCTACAGGTGACGCAGGGTCAGCATCAAACATTTCGCCATTATACTCAGAAATAGTTCCATCCGCTTTTACCAAAGTATCGAGATGCGTATCCCCACGCATGAGAGAAATATTCCCTTGAGTGTCGAGAGTGATCTGGTCCCCTTTAAAACCAAGCGCGCTTTCAGCAGGTTCATCCGGTTTATAGAGCCCAAGCTTTATTGCTATTTTCTCTGGAGGTTCTTGTAGAAGTGCAGTAAGTTCAGTTGAGAGCGGTTTCCCTTTAAGTTTTTCTTGGAGTTCTGCAATTGTTGCAATATAACCTTTACTTGAGAGCGGAACATTAACTTCTCCTTTAATATCTATTGCTACAGGAGGTGTTTCTACTGCGGGCAGAGTTTTTAGCGCTTCGGGTACAACTGGCGCTTTAGTCACCTCTGCTACAGGAGCTTCTATAATTTTTTCAGGAGCAGAAACTTTAGGAGTAGGAGCTTCTGTGACTTTTGGTATAGAAGCCTGCGTTTGAGTCTCAGGGGGTTTTTTCAGAAACCTATCCATAAAGCTTGGCGTTTTTTTAGGAATGTTTTCAGGTGAAGGAGTATTTCCACCAGTTTTATTTTTATCAAGTGCTGACGCCCCGCCACCCGACGGAACTACATTGTCGATAGCAAGCCCTGTACCAAAAGCCGCCGCGCCACCCACTACAGCCATAAGAGCTGCTTTTTTTAACCTATCTATCTTTTCTTGTCTTGCTGCTTCCGTATCAAGATCCATTTGTTTACGCTCCTCCTCCTTAAACAGAGTATAATTACCATCACTCTCACTATCCGTGGCTAGAGTTTCAACAGCAGTAACATTTGCTTCATGCAACCCCTGTCGTTCTTCTTTTATTTTTTCTTGTTTTTTTCTTTTTATACCGTCAAACGCTTCTCCTGCAACATTCGCAGTTCCGAGAGATACAAGCCCTCGTGCGAGACGCACAGTACCAATACCCATCGCAGCCCCTGCAGTTACTTTCCCTAAACCAACTAAACCCACTGTTATAAATGCTGCATTAAAAGCAACTCGTGCAGCAGGATTAAGTCTGTTGTACACACGAAGCCCTGCTTCCATTTTTTTACGCAACTCACTTTTTTCTTTTGGAGACAGAGCATCTTCTATAAGATTTTGTGCTAAACGTCGTTCACTTTCTGACTGTTCAGTCAATTTTTTATTAATTTTTCGCGGTTGAGCGTTTTCTGTATTAACAGAATCTTCAGCATTTTCAGGTGGCACTTCATCAGTGTCTTTTCCAAGAATAAAGTTTTTAAGATGCCATTTTGCTCTAAAATACTCTTCCTCTGCTTCACTGTGAGCCGGATCTTTATCAGGCATTGGGTATGTCTTACCAGATGCTCCGAGCGTTGTCATGGCATTTTGATACCATTTTCTCCCATCTTTTACTTTCTTTCTGTACTCTACTTCGAAGGCAACATATCTTTCACGAGCAGATGCAAGCTCGAGTCGCAACTGTGTATCGAGACCTTCTTTGTTTTCTATTGCAGGTTCAATTGGCTCCAGCAAAGGGAGCTCTGGGTCTGTTTTAATTTCAGGTTGAACTTCTTCTTCGATATTCCCATCAAGAATATCTTGAATCTTTTTTTTCTGCTCTGGTAACAATACGTCATAGTTGTAAAGAGTTGATAGTTCAAATACCACATCTCGTTCACTTAGACCTTCTTGACGAAGATATGCTGCTACAAGCCCAAATATATGCGGTGATTCCGGATCTTGAGCGAGACTCAAAAGATAATCAGCGATTTTATTGTAACGCAAAGAAGCCTGTTGTTCAGGAGAAGTATCAGGAGTCTGAGGGCTGTACACAGGCGGTGGTACAGGTTCTGGGAATTGTGGCCATGGGATATATACAGGTGGAGCCTCAGGAAGTTCAGGTGCAACAGAATCTTCCATACGCGGTGCTTCTGGTATTTGATCTTGTACACTTTCACTTGACGCACCTGTAAGCATCCCAATCAGTGATTTTTTCATCTCATCATCAATAACCCCTGAAGCGGTAATCAACTGAGCTACCTGTTCTTTTGTAACCCCTGGTTTTTTTAAGTCAGCCACCAAAAACCTAATAGGGACAGCGTTACTCAAACGATCTCCTAAATTATTGAGCGTGAGGAGTATTGATTCTGGGACTTCAGAAGCTTTTTCTGTAGCAGACTCTTTTTTTGTAATACGAGATATTTTTTGAATCTCATACCCCTGCGGTGTTTTAAATGCAAAACCTTGTTCTACGAGGGTATCGAACGCTATGGCTACTTTATTTATATTCTTTTGACTCAAAACACCTCCCATACTCCTGATATAGCTCTCTGGTGTTAATGGGAGTTTATTACCATCTTTATCTTCCAAGTTCATATTCTTCCAAGTTTCCGCACCAGATCGAATTCCATCTACAAAAGATTCACTGACGGTAAAATCTTCTTCCTCTTCGACAACCAAAGGAGATTGTGGTTGATTTTCAACTACTAGAGGCACTGTCTCTTCCTTTACTTTAGAAGCAGGTTCTCTTTCTTCTCTATTTATCATTGATAGAAGTAAATTATACTGCTTATCTGTAAAAGTCCCTGCTCCTTTGGTGTCTTGAAGTTTTTTTATCAAATCCTCTTTTGTTCGAACAACATCTAGACCGAAGTGCTTAAAGATATCTAGATCTTTCTGTATTCCTGGATCACGATTCGCATTTTGTATCCGTTCAAATTCATTCCTAAAATCATCTGGTACGATCCAAGACTCTGATTCTCCAATTGGAGAAGCTTCTTTTTCTGAACCACCTGATCCTCCTCGTAATGCCGCTCCCCCATATATTCCATTTCCATAGTCCCCAATCAAATCTCGATCTATGAGTTTTTCAATAACTTTTTTCCATCTCGTCTGGGCGTCTCTTGCTCTTAAGGTGAGCCCTTTAATATTTTTTGCTTCAAAAAATTCTTCGATTGACCTACGTCCTCGGGAGAAGAAATCTATTGCTTCAGCCTCACTATTTTTATCACCTTCGATATGTAAATCCAGGACATGACTGGCTTCATCGTAATACTGTTTTGGTAATCTCCGAGTGGTGACTGGAACAGGTTCCCGTTCTGTGTCCACCCTTTGTTCTTCTAAAACACCAAGCTCAGGTTTAGTATTTTTTATCAAATCTTCTACAGGTCTTAATCCTCCACTAATGTTACTACTATTTACTTTCAAAAAACCTCCAGGTAATTCTGTTGGGTCTCCTTCAAGCGCTTCTTGAAGTTCTGCTATTGCATCGGCAGTCTCTGGATTTTTTATTGAAATTTTCTCAGGAGTTTCTTCCATTCATCTATTGTATCTCGGTATAGAGCTTGGTTGCAATGAAAAAAAATATAACATGTGTACAAAAAAACAAAACTGACAGCGATGTCAGTTTTGTTTTTTAACTTTTACTTGTTATTTGATTTTTATTTTCTTGAATCAACAATAGTTTTCTCGACATTAGGAGGAACCACTTCATAGTGATCAAATTCCATCGTCATCGATCCACGACCCTGAGTCATAGAACGAATATCAGTGGTGTATCCAAACATTTCTGAAAGAGGAACCTTTGCTTTGATCACTTTAAGGCCAAATCGCTCTTCCATACCTTCGATTTGTCCTCGTTTTGAAGAAAGTGAACCGGTCACGTCTCCCATAAACTGGTCTGGCATAATACACTCTACCTTCATAATAGGTTCAAGAATAACAGATTTTGCTTTCTTTGCTGCTTCCTGGAATGCCTGAGATGCCGCGATCTTGTATGCGATTTCAGATGAGTCCACATCGTGGTATGAACCAAAGGTAAGTTCACATGATACGTTTACCATCTTGTATCCAGCAACAATACCTCGATCCATTGCTTCTTTCACACCTTTTTCTACTGCAGGGATAAATTCTTGTGGGATCACACCTCCTTTAATAGAGTCAATAAATTCAAATTCATCATATCGCTTGACGTTTTTAGGCACTTTTTCACCTTCAACGAGCGCTTCCATTGGTTTAATAGTAAGTCGTACGTGACCATACTGACCTTTACCTCCTGTCTGCTTCACGTATTTGTGATCCGCTTCAGCAGAACCAAGAATAGTCTCTCGGTACGCTACTTGTGGCTTACCAACATTTACTTCCACAGTAAACTCTCGCTTCATACGGTCAACCATGATTTCAAGGTGAAGTTCACCCATACCTGAAATAATAGTCTCCCCTGTTTCAGGGTTTGATGATACACGGAAAGTTGGATCTTCATCTCCGAGTTTTTTAAGAGCCATACCCATTTTTTCTTGGTCAGCTTTTGTTTTTGGTTCAACACGCAAAGACACCACTGGTTCTGCAAACTTAATAGGGTCGAGAATGATAGGGTTTGCTTCATCACAGAATGTATGCGATGTTTTTGCATTTTTCAATCCTACCGCCGCAGCAATCTCCCCTGCATACACCTTCTTCACTTCTTCTCGGTCGTTTGCCTGGAGACGTACGATACGTCCTAGGCGTTCTTTTTCACCTGTTGTTGAGTTGTAGATATATGAACCTGATTCGATTGTACCTGAGTACACTCGGAAGAAGGTAAGCTGTCCTACGAATGGGTCTGTTTGGAGTTTGAATGCAAGTGCTGCAAATGGCTCTGTATCAGAAGCTGTACGAGTAATTTCATCTCCAGTCTTTGGGTCAGTACCGTGTACAGGTGGAATGTCGAGTGGACATGGAAGATAGTCTACCACCGCATCAAGTACGAGCTGTACTCCTTTGTTTTTAAGAGCAGATCCGGTAAACACAGGGAAAAGCTTGTTTGCAATAGTTGCTTTTCGGATCACCGCCTTAAGTTCATCGATTGTAAATTCTTTACCTTCAAGATACCCTGCCATCATTGCATCGTCGTATTCAACCGCTTTTTCCACGAGCTCTGCTCTAAACTTAGTCGCATCTGCAAGATATGCTGCTGGGATCTCTTCTTCACGAATCTGCATACCCATTTCACCTTCAAAGTAGTAGGCTTTCATTTTCAAAAGGTCGATCACCGCTTCAAAATCTCCTTCTTCACCGATAGGAAGCTGCATTCGTACTGCATTTTTGTTGAGTCGTTCAACAATAGACTTGAATGATCGGTCAAAAGAACCTCCTGTTCGGTCGAGCTTGTTGATGAAGCACACTCGAGGCACATGATACTTGTCTGCTTGTCGCCATACAGTCTCTGACTGAGGCTCTACACCTGCTACACCGTCAAACACCACTACTCCACCGTCGAGCACCTTCAAAGATCGCTCTACTTCTACCGTAAAGTCTACGTGACCTGGAGTGTCAATAATATTGAATCGAAGTTTTTTAGATACATCCGTACCCATGTATGTTGGGTTCCAGAAACACGTAATAGCCGCCGCGGTAATGGTGATACCTCGTTCTTTTTCTTGTTCCATCCAGTCAGTGGTTGCTGCACCATCGTGCACTTCCCCGATCTTGTGAGACATACCTGTGTAGTACAGAATACGCTCTGATGTTGTGGTCTTACCCGCGTCAATATGGGCAATGATACCGAAGTTACGAACTCTTTCTAGTGGATAATCGCGATTCATATATAAAATTGATTAAACCTGCCTCCTCGGCAGGCCCGCCGATGAGGCGGGGATAAATAATATGTAATAATTAAAATCAACACGAAAAACCGTGAGATAATTTAATACCCAAAACTATATACTAAAAGAGGAGCTGAAGCAATTGGTTTGACTTATAATTTTAAAATTGGTTTAATACTCTTCATGTCTGTTCCTTCCAAACCCATTACCTCCCCTAAGTATAAAGAGGGGGGGCTTGCTCCATACGGACACCATACCGTAAAGATCATTGCATTTCGTCCCACGGAACGTGGAGCGCCTTATTATAAAGTTGATCTGAAAGGGGTGCGGTTCACAGTCCCCGAAAATCAACTCAAATAGCATCTCTCTGCATACGCCTCCCCTTCACCAGGGAGGCAGCTTTTTTTGTTAAAAATCATTACAAATACACAAATCATTCCCTATCGGGAATGCCAGGCACTGTTATATTACTTCGCTTGGTAATTTAAAAAAAATACTCCCTAAGGAGTATTTTTTTTAAATTACCAAGCGAAGTGGGCGAAGGCCTTATTGGCTTCAGCCATCTTATGAGTGTTTTCTCGTTTCTTCACTGCTTCACCTTCGTTTTTAGATGCGAGCATGATTTCTTCTGCGAGTTTACTTGCCATTGGAGCACCTTTTTTACCTCGTGCTGCTTCTACAATCCATTTCATTGAAAGATAGTTGCGTCGTTCTGGTCGAACTTCTCGAGGAATCTGATAGTTTGCACCTCCCACTCGTCGTGAGCGTACTTCCATCAAAGGACCTGTATTTTTAAGAGCTGTATCAAACACTTCCATTGGGTCCTCCACTTTTGCTTTTTCCTTGATAGATTCAAGTGCGCCGTACACAATACCTCGTGCAGTTTCTTTTTGACCTCGGATCATCACATAGTTAATAAACTTAGAGATTTTCTCTGAGTTATACACGTGGTCCGCAGACACCATATTTCGATTTGTTACTTTTCGTCGCATGTTTTGTTTGGATTGATGATTATAGATTAAGGATTAATGAATGGGATTTCTCTTATTCTTTAATCTTTTAATCCGGTATCTTTAATCTACTTTTTTTTAGCCGCTGCTCCACCTTTACCTTTCTTTGCACCGTATCGGCTTCGTGACTTACCTCGTTTTTCTACACCAGTAGCGTCGAGTACTCCTCGAACGATCTGGTATCGGAGTCCTACGTCCTTTACCTTACCACCTCGGAGCATTACCACTGAGTGTTCCTGGAGTGTGTGACCCATACCTGGGATGTATGCAGTAACTTCCATACCGTTTGAAAGTCTTACTCGGGCAATCTTTCGAATCGCTGAGTTAGGCTTCTTTGGAGTCTTTGTAGTTACCTTTGTACATACACCTCGTTTAAATGGTGATGAATAAAAGATCGGTCGGTTTTTCAATACGTTAAAACCACGAGTAAGGGCGACAGATCGCACTTTTCGCTTGATACTTGAACGGCTTTTCTTTACCAATTGATTTATCGTTGACATTGGCTACTACTCTAATACATATCGGGTAAAATTGCAATACTATAACCCTAGGCCTTTATTTAAAGATATTAAAAAGGGCCGCCACATCATATGGCGACCCTTACTCACTATTTGTTTCAGCTACTGGATTTTGGCTTGAATTTTAAATTGGTATATCCTGTACCAACCATGTCAAACACAAGACTTCCGTCTTCCAAACACGCTATTTTCCGGCCATCTGCTGACCTTTTTGCACGTGTACAGTGTACGTAGAGTGCCCAAAACACATCTTTGACCCAACCAGACGAAACATATACTGGCATAGTCCATGCATCTACAAATTTCACGTGATTGCTGTTGTAGGTGTCGTACTGGATTTCAACGTCACCAACCCAGATCAAATCAAGGTCATAGCGCGTCGTACCATTAGGCACCTTGATTCGCCCTTCTTCGCGAGGTATAGCGAATCGCTGCAGTAAACCTTTCTTGGTCCAGCGCACCCCAAACTGTTTATTAATCAACTCCACAACCTCGTCGAGTCGACACAAACCCTCAACGAAACCAGGGCTTAAGCCGATATCTATCGTCTTGTTGCCACTCAATGTCGAAGCAGATTTGATAAATTGGAGCCTGAACAAGAGTAGCTCTTCTTTCAGGCATCACACTTACTTCTTTTTTCATACATTTCCTTCCGGCCTTTTGGCCGATGGGTTAAGGATTCGCACTCAACCTAACATCCCATTTGAATCCGAACACTTGTATACTTTTTGTATGAGAAAATTTAAAAAAATTCTGATAGATCACACTTCTCAAAAAGTGATCGGCAAGAAATCACTGCTGTCCCACTAAAATCTAAACTCTGACTGCACCACCTCACCCTCACTAATCCTTGATACTGTCTTCTCTGAAAGTGAAAGAAGATCAATCAAGGAACGTCGAACAAACAAAGTTTCTCTCACCATCCGCGTGAGTT
>JAPLZY010000031.1 GCA_026394775.1 Candidatus Zambryskiibacteriota bacterium | reverse complement strand
GCGTACCAGCTTGATACAGAGTCTCGATGACAAATCGCTCTGTATCTTTCAAATGTTCATATTTCTTTTTCATGACAATTAAAATTAATTTTCGGCTAATACATTAATTCTAACTGTCCTACTTCAAAGGTGGCTAGGGGTTCGTTGAAAACTAAATATATGAAAGGTTTTACGTCTCTTTTTGTCTGGAAATATTCTTGTTAAAAAGAGGCGTAAAGTCTTGGTGAATGGTGTGCAGCCTTAATGCGCACCGGTAAGTATGTAACCATAAACATACTCTTCTGACTTGCAAGAATTAGCTTTACTTGCAGCAGATCGATACCCGGTCACACTTTGATAGTATGTGGCGTTAACGGGAAAAGGAGAATCTATCATGTCTAACCTTAATGTAAATGTTCGGCTCGGATGTGTTTTGATGAATGGTGAAGAGGTGAAGTATGCCTTTCACTATCCCGTAGGGATGGGAACGTTTTTCTTCCTTCGTGGAGAGGAGTGCCCCTCGGTTGTAAGGTTTTCGCGTACAGGTAACCAGACATATCACCTCCAGATGATAAAGGATGGTGAGTATATTCTCAGCTCCGAGAGTGGGCGCCGGGTCAAACCAGCCTCCGAGGAGGCGGACCCGATCCGGCGCGTGTTACGTCTTTGTGAGGTTCCGCTTTCTAATATTAAGATCTCCAGCGGCATGCCGTTGGAGATTACGGAAGAGAAAGAGAATCTCGGCTGCTACCTTAGTAGCGGCCACGCAAATTGGGAATGGGCCACGGACGGAAAAAAAGTGATGAGCGAGGGTGAGAGCTGGCGCAAGAGCCAGCATTGTTATGGGGAAAAGGTACAAGGAAAAATTTCGAATTTTTCCTACGCGTTTACCTTTGGCTGGAGAACAACTGGAGGAAGTTCGCTTGCTCCATTCGTGGGGCAAGTGTACGTCACAGATAAAACCAACGTCAAGGAGCTCGGCCAGAAAATGGTCGAGCACTTATTCGGTCCAGGGGCAACTCTGGAAATGCGGGAAGCCCAAGAGGCTGGTGCACTGGGGGCATGGGTCGCCTCCCGGGTTCAAATGAGCACAGATCCCTGTGGGGTCAAAATAGGGGAGAAAAAATTCTCAATTTTTCTTCATGAGGGCAACTTAAAGTTGATGGGGCAGTATTATTTGCGTCCCGAACAACGAGACGCAGTGGCACGGGGGTTTAATAATCTCCCGTACCAGACGCAGATCGGAATATTGGGAGGCGAACAGAAAAAGTTCGCCGAGGCGCTCCTTGACCCTACCAAAGGTCTGGAATGGCTCGCACCTAAAACATTCACCGTGGATGGTCGACTGATGTTCGACTATGAAAACGGGATGTTGGTCGATGTGCAGATGCTGGGCTATTGCCCGGTCGGACTGATGGCGGTCTTCAACAGGCCGTACGAGCAGAAAGACCTCTTTTTAAAGGAGGTTCTGGCTCGGGCAACCGAGCTAGGCAACGAGGTAAAACTCATCAACACAACGCCCCATGATGGACAAAAGCATGTGTTAGTAGCGGAAGGAGTGACTGTGTATTGTGACATAGATAATGTGTCGCGGTACGACAACGTCCGTATTGAGGGTGTCGGGAAGTTCGTTTGGTGTAATACCGACGAAGCCCGAACTCTCAAGGTTTGGAAGCTGTAGTTCTTTATGTGAGTAATCGTGTGGTGCGCCTGTAAGGGCACCATGCGGTTTTTTTGTGCAAAATTTATACACACACCACTTTCAGTTCAAATAAAAAACATAGTATACTATGTGCATGAATATTTTTTCTGGATTTGAGGGGGATTATGAAAATTCTGATGCGGTGCTCACTAAGCACTCGACAGATGCGAGTGTGTTTAAGGTACGACCACAAGGTGTGCTGTATCCACGGTCTGTCGAAGATATTTCTCTGGTGGTAAAAACACTACATGAAAAGAAAAAAGGGGGTGAAGATGTATCTCTTTCTGTGCGCGCAGGAGGGACCTGTATGAGCGGGGGATCTTTGCATCCGGGATATATCTTAAACCTCACTCGATACATGAATAAGATCGAAGTGAACCCAGAGGCTCTGACTGCGACTGTGGAGATGGGTGCGTATTTTAGAGATATTGAAGCTGAAGCTTTAAAACATGGCCTCATGTTTGCATCATACCCATCTTCAAAAATGATTTGCGGTATTGGGGGGATGATCGGCAATAATGCATCAGGAGAACAAAGTCTTCGACATGGGGCGACCATCGACAATGTGATTTCTTTGCAGGTGGTGCTTGCTGACGGATCACTTTTACATACAACAAAAGTCTCTTTAGATAAAGTGAATTCTTCGGCAGACAAAATACTTGTTGATCTGCATGCTGAGTTTGCGTCACGTCTTGCAGAGCGTCTCAAAGGAGTACGGAAGACTTCTTCGGGCTACCGCTTGGACCGTATTGTCCACGACAACATGTTTGATATAGCACCTCTTTTTGTCGGAGCACAAGGGACTTTGGGTATTGTTACTCATGCAGTGTTGCGTTTGGTACCTATCTCTACATACACACGACTTCTTTTGGTTTCTATTGATTCACTTGAGGCTTTGCCTGCTGTGTTAAAAACTGTACTCACGCACAACCCTGAATGCGTAGAGACTTTTGATGTGAATACGTTTAAACGTGCCGAGCAGTATCTTGCAGAAGATGCATCACGAATTAAATTTTGTTTTGCAGATGAAACTCATGCTCTTGTGCTCGTAGAGCTCAGTGAAGATACACAAGAAGAGACTGACCGTGTGGCGCGTCAGTGTGTAGTTGACCTCGAGAAACTTTCTGTTCGGGTGCACTATGTTGACGACCAGGTGTTATTTGCTTCTGCGTGGAATGTGAGACGTCACTCGTTTAGCCTGATGCGAGACAACAATGAAAGTGGTTTTCGTGCAGTGCCGTGTATTGAAGATAGTATCGTGCCACTTGCGGTTTTTGATGTATTTGTCGGAGGTTTGATAGAGATACTGGCTCGGTATAACCTGTCGTATGCATATCATGGGCATATTGGTGAAGGTGCTCTGCGAGTGATCCCTATTTTTGATATGAGAAAAGAAGATGTGGCTGATACTATTATTTCCTTCACTCGAGAAGTGGTGAGCTTGCTTTCAAGGCTCGGAGGAAACCCAAGTGCGGACCATAGTGACGGGATTATCCGCTCACCTTTCTTGAAAGAATTTTACGGTGAGGATATGTTTGATGTTTTTCATACGATTAAAGAATTGTTTGATCCAATGCATATTTTAAATCCGTATAAAAAGACAGGAGGAACTGAAGAAAATATCCGCCGGTGGTTAGATAGGTAAAAAATCCCCCCTAGGCATAGCCTGGGGGGATTTTTAGAGAGTAAGGAGAGTAATTAGTTTTTTTGTGTTGATGTTGCAGATGAAGTTGGGTGTATGATTCCCGCTGAATCAAGAAGCGCTTTTGCCTCTGCTTTTTTTCCTGCTTTGATTAAAGCACGAGCTTCTTTCATTGCGGTTTTTTGAGCTTCAGTCAGGTTTGCAAATCGAGGATGTGCCTCACCAAGAAATGGTCCTTTGTGTTCAGGAATCTTGATACCTGCGTCTGTAAGGAGGGTTTTTGCTTCTTCGGGTTTACCTGCGTCAGTCAAAGCTTTTGCTTGCTTCAGTATTTCTTTTTGTTTAGGAGTGAGAGTGTTGAAAAACTTTTCCATGTGAGCATGATTTGGTTTTTTGAGTCCAAGTTCAGTCATTATTTTTTCCGCACCTTCTTTGTCGCCAGCTTTTCGAAGCTTGTTTGCTTCTACAAGTTTTTGAAATATTTCTTCTGTAATTTCTGGTGCACCCGCTGGTTTGGGCATGGTAGCAGTTAGGCTTTTAAATGTAGTGTAATCGCCTGATTCAAGTGCACTTTCGAATGCTGTTTTGTTTGAACGAGACTTGTTAGACGTGTCGGAAGACGCAGCACTGACAAGAAATGGAAGAGACGCGGCGCCTACAAAAACAAGTGTCATGAGAGCTTTTCTTTTTTTCATAGATAATTTTTAGAATAGTAATGTCTGTTGGGGGATATCTCTCCAACATATACTACTACGTATAGCGCCCCATATTTCTTTCACTTTTAAAATACAGGCTCTCTGTTTGCATTGCAGGGACCAACTTGTGTGCTTGTGGAAAAAGAAACAAAAATATTTTGTGGAGGGGTAAGGTGTTTACGTGGAGACACAGAAGAAAGTTTCCATGGGAATATTGCACAGACGAGAAAATTATCTTCATCTATTTTTTTTCCTACAATACGAAACATAGTCTCGTGTCTGAGTGTTGTGGTTGTAGAAAGAAACACAGTATTAAGAAGCCACTCTTTACCGTTGAGGTCGGTCAAAAATGCACCATCGTCTTCTATACTTACCAGTCCTGCGATACGCCCGGATTCGGGGTGTGACCAGAGTTCTTTTTGCTGGCGTAACACAGGGTAGCGTATGATCGGGTTTTGATAGACTCTCATATCGATAATGTAGAGCATGGTCCCACATATAATACTGATACCGAGACTCGCACCCAAAATTTTTCGTGAGTTAAAGGTGTAGCCTTTTGGAGTCATGCGAAGTGTTTTTACTATAACTGCCGTAAAGAGTAAGAAAGAAGTTGCCCAGATGAGAGGGATGGTTTTTACTAAAAGTCTGAGTTTACTTGCTGCAATAGACTGGTATTCAAGTCCTGCGTGCTCGATACCAAACAAAAGTCCTGCCCATGCAAATGCACCGATCAGGGTGACACAGGCACCTGGAACCCAGAGTAGTGTGTGATGAACAACGAAACGCCACCGAGGGATAGGTGTGATATGTTCATCCTCAATTTTCTGAAGGATGTGCTGTGTGAAGTTGTCTTTGGTGTTATGCATGGTTTTGTAAAAGTGTTTTAAGAATTTTCTTGACTCGACTGATCCGGATAGCGACCGTACCGGGAGGTATCTGTAAAATATCTCCTATTTCTTCATAACTTTTTTCTTCGTAAAACCGCAGTTCAACAATGTCTTGGTAGATTTGGTCGAGTGAAGAAAGGGCAGTGCTCACTACTTTTTTCTGTTCTTCTTTCAGAGCTTTTTCTGTAGTGTCTTGATCTCCGGCAATAGTATAGAGAATGCTTTCGTCTGCATCAAAAGAAATATGAGGGGTTCTTTTTTCTTTTCGATACCAGTCCACCATTTCGTTATACGCGATACGGTAAATCCATGAAGAAAAACGAAGTGATGGATCAAATCCTTTTATGTTTCTGTAGACTTTGATGAAGATATTTTGAAGCAGGTCGTCGATGTCTTCTGGGGAGGCATGTGACTTTCTCTGTATATAGAGGCGGAGTTTGTGCTCGTATCTTTGGATAATATGGGCAAAAAGCTCTCTTTCTGTGCTAGAGCGTCTCAAAACTTCTTCATCAGAAAGTGTTAGAGGAGAATCCATTGTCTCTAGTATATACGAAGATGGGAGGTTTTTTCTTTCACTACTGAAATTGGTCTTGCGTAAAAATTGCGTTTTTGTGCACCTGGAGTGTTTTCTTGTTATACTAAAAAACATATGATGAAAAAATCACACGTAGTTATTGTCGGAGGGGGGTTTGGTGGAGTGTATACGGCACAAATGCTTGTTCCTTTTGTAAAACAAGGTTTGATCGAAGTTACGCTCATAAACAAGACAAACTATTTTCTTTTCACTCCGCTTTTGCACGAAGTAGCTACAGGGGGACTGGGTTCATATTCGACTACTGAGTCTTTAAGAGAAATTTTTAAAGGGACAGGTGTGCGTATTATCCAGGGTGTTGTAGATGCGATACATCTGGCAGATAAAAATCTTTCTGTTGATGGACACATGATGTCTTACGACAGGCTTGTGGTGGCGACCGGTGCACAGACCAACTATTACAATATCCCTGGTGCGCAAGAGTACACACGGGTGCTCAAAACTCTTTCAGACGCTCTCTCAATTCGAGAAGAAATCATTGATGCTTTTGAAGATGCAGCGTGCATGGAAGACACTCTTGAGCGTAAAAAACAGCTCACTTTTGTGGTGGTGGGTGGAGGTGCGACCGGTGTGGAGATGGTCTCCGAACTTGCAGAGTTTACTTGTGAACTATACACCAGACATTTTAAGGGAAGCACTCGTATCGAAGAAGGCGACTACAGCCTGCATTTGCTCAACACCGGCCCAGAGCTTTTGAGTATGCTTCCGTTGTCATTGCGCATACAGACAAAAAAACGCCTCGACGTGTTGGGTGTGGTGCTTCATCTCGGAATGCCGGTAACAGAAGTGCAAAAAGACAAAATACTTTTTTCTCCAAATGAGATGCTCTCTGCTCGCTTTATCTTCTGGTCTGCCGGAGTGACACCGATACTTCCGCCATTTAAAGAAGAGGTTTTGATGGCGATGGGGCATGTCAAAGTAACAAAAGAGCTTGCTCTTGTAGAGCATGCTGATGTTTTTGGTTTGGGAGACGTAGCTTTAGTGGAATCTCCAGATGGCAAAGGGTACCCTACAGTTGCTCAAGTGGCTGTCCAACAAGCAGAGGTGGTGGCATACAACATTATTGCATCTCTAAAAAACCGACCTCTCAAAGCATTTACCTATGCATCCAAAGGAACTCTGGTTTCTCTGGGTCAGTGGTATGCAGTAGGTACTATTTTCGGTATGGCATTTTCAGGAAGACTGATGTGGTGGATCTGGCGAACAGTCTATTTATTTAAATTTAATTCATGGAACAAACGCTGGGGGATTATGTTTGAGTGGACCAGGGCTCTCTTTTTTCCCAGAGATATTACCAAGCTTCGATAGAACTTCCACATTTAGTCAATCTCAGTTCGACTTTGTTTTCTTAGAAGTACTCTTCTTAGAAAACAAGAAGTACCCTTGTGGTATAAAATTTAAAAAAGTTCTCAACGTACCAGTAAGCACGTCTCCGATCTTTTTTAAATTTTATACGCGACCCCTGTCCGACTTTGGTTTCTTAGAAGTAATCTTCTTAGAAAACAAGAAGTACTCTTGTGGTGTCAAATCTGAAAGTTCTTAAAAAAGCGATTTTATTTTCTCAATCAAGATAGTAAAGGGTCCTGTCTTTAAAAAGCTAAAAATACATAGGGGTCCCCTATGTTTTTTTTTGTATAAAAAACCAACCCCTGAGCGGTGAAGCCGAGGGGTTGTTGGTTGGGAAGGATTAGTCCTTCGTTTATTTGCGTTTCCGGAAAAGTCCGAGAGCGACTAGTCCGGCGCCGAGGAGGGCGTAGGTGGCCGGTTCGGGGACCGCGGTTTCAACAAAAAAGTAGTTGTTGTTGACCCGGGAGATTTGCCCTGTCCCGACATTTTGTCCACTTCCTGCTCCTGCGACTATAAAGTCTTTGGAAGCATTGATGATGCTGGACGCCGGAAACATCACCGTATCTGTCAGCACCACCGGTGGGTTGAAAACCGATGCTTGGTAGGTGTTCCCCGGAGCACAGCCGTTAACGGGTGCACCTCCGGTACAAACCACAGAAGAAACTCCTGTTGTCCCACCGTTTGTCGCGCTGCCGTTGAACGACAGTTGGTCACCAGTAAACATGAGGCCATTGAGGCCTCTTAGCATAAAGGTGAAATAGGTGTCCTGAAAGTTTCCGGCGCCACTCGCAGTCATTCCCAGATTCCATTGCATGCCGATCTGGCCGGCAATGAGGTTGTTGAGCGTGAGATTGATGCTGTTTGCTGGAATAATGTTCGCATTGGGGTTGGCCGTCGAGACCAATGTAAAGAGCGAGAACTCAATATTTCCGACAGTGCAAGCACCGCCGGACATAAACACGTCGTACGTCGCACTCATCTGGCAAGGCGCCGCAAAAGCGCCTACAACAGAAGCTGTCATGAGTGCAAAGATTGCACTCATCTTTTTCAATGTTTTCATTTCAAACTCCTCGTATCAGGTTGTATTTTGGGACCTTTTTCGAATTAAGGTCCCTCCTGATGTCTGGAGAGGACCCTATCATAGTATTTAAAACTTGTAAAGTGCTTGACAATAATCTATTTCATAGTAAGGTGGGATTCATTACACAATCAGAGTTAATATTTGTCCACTGTTTATGAACACATTTCCAGCATCTATCAAAAAAGGTCTCGCCTTCGTAGGTTTCTTTGTTATGCTCTTTGCACAAGCAAGTCCTCTTGTTGTATATGCAATAGCGCCAATAAATGATCCCGATCTTCATACTGTGTACGATACAACTCTCCTTCAGGACTCATACGTAGATCAAGATGTGGCAGGAGACAAAAATACTCTAAACTACGGCACTGCAGAGAATATTCAAGTAAATTCATTGAGGGGTAAAAACCAGAGGGTTTTTATACAAGCAAATACGCCAGTACTTCCAGTTGGTGCAGTCATTGAGTCTGTGCAATTGCATATGTATATGCAAAGTATGCAAAACTATCGAATTTATAGTATTAGTAAGCTTAATACTGCGTGGACAGAAGCACTAATTAACTGGAATAATCAACCAAACACACTTGGTATTCCTATTTCTGTAACTGGTATTGCTCCGGGTATAAATACATGGGTTCTATTTGACGTAACTGCAGATGTTAAAGATATCCTTGCGGGAGTATCTACAAATAACGGATGGGTTATTAAAGATAGATTTGAAAGTGCCTCAGGTTCTACAAATTTTGGAATTTTCCGATCACGAGAATATACAGACCAAACTGGTCTTTGTGCCGGTACTCCAAGTGAGTCATGTAAACCATATCTTGAAGTTACCTATCGTCACAATGCAGGAGGTATTACAGGAAACGTATGGAATGATTTTAACCTAAATGGAGTAAAAGATGAAGGTGAACTACCTCAAGCAGATGAGCTTATATGGGTTTACAATGAAACAGGTGTTATCACTGCTACAACAACAAGTAATGGAGTGTATTCTGTGCCAAATCTTCCTTCAGGTGAATACAAGGTGTGTCGAAGTACTTTAAATACAACATATCAAAAGTTTCCAATGTCTGGAGCTCTTTGTCCAGGTAATACATATGGTGCACGAGTGACTGTGTCTGGAGCTATGGTAAGTGGTCCTGATTTCGGTGTGTCTGTTGGTGGTGCAGTAAAAGTAGCACTCCAAACAAATCCAACACTCACTGAAGATGCGTTTGAATTTAGTTTGCTTAAAGACGCAGCAACCACAACTTCACATACTTTCTTTGCGGGTCAGAGAGAATATGTTTTTGGAGGTTTGGTAGCAGGTGAATATTCACTTAACCAAACTCTTCCTTCGTGGTGGGCACAAGGAGAGACTACTTGTATTTCAAATACTGGAGAGTCAACTACACTTTCTTCGATCTCTCTCGCATCTGGAGAAGAGGTGACCTGTACAGTTTCAAATCTAAAAAAAGCATCTCTTTCTGTTACAAATTATATTGAACCAGTACAAGGTACGTATTCATTTACTTTGTCACAGCCAGGAGTACTCGGTGAACCAATTGCATTTGAACCGGTAGTACTTGGTAATGGTGAGTCTCATGTCTTTGGAAATATTATTCCAGGCACCTACAATCTTCTTGAAATACTCGATGGAGCGCCAGTAGGTGAGACTGCGGTGTGTATTGTCGGTGGTCAGGCTGTTGACCCAAGAGCGGAATCTTTAGTTATCGCACCTGGTGCGCAGATTCAATGTACATACAACCATGGTGAGTTTGCAGTAATCCAAGGAAATGTATCTAACGATCTGAATGCAAACGGCGTGCTTGAAGTAAGTGATGTTTCTATTCCAGGATGGACTGTTAAACTATTTAAAATTACAGAAGAAATAGTAGAAAGTATTGTACCTTCTGAAGAAGAGGGAGGTGAGTCTACTGTTACAAGCACTTCAATGCAAGTGGTCACATATCTTGGTTCAAAGATAACTACGGGTGCAGGCTATGTCTTCGGTCAGCTTAATCCGGGAATATATAAAGTATGTGAAGAAGTGCAACCTAATTTTACACAGTCTTATCCTGCCTCAGGTGAAGACTGTGGAGGTTCACAGGGACATTTCGTCACACTTGCTTTCGGAGATGTAGTAACTAGACATTTCGGAAACTGGAGTAAAGGGCAGGTGAGCGGTATTGTATTTACTGATACTGACCAAGATGGAGTAAAAGATGAAGGTGAAGCAGTGCTTCCAAATATTGCAGTGTCTCTTGGTTCTCAAACTACAACGACAAATGCATCAGGAGAGTATGTCTTTACAGACCTTGTTCCTGCTACTTACTCAATCTCTATTACGGCACCTACCGGTTCTCTGTACAGTGTTCCTGCTTCAAGTACATATTCTCTTATTGTAGAGTCGGGCAATATCTATCTTCAGAAAAATTTTGGTGTGTATGTGTATGTTGCACCAATAGCCCCAATCACACCAACCCCTGAAACAGGTGGAAATGGTGGAGGCAACAGCGGAGACTCAACAGGTGGCACACCTTCTTCAAAAGAAACTCCGGCACCAGCAGGTAATGGTCCTATTGTAGGTAGCTTTGTAGGTGGAGGCGCTAGTTCACCAAGCAACCCTTCGACAGCAGGAGGTAATGCTCTTGGGGTGGGGGGTATTGCAGATGATACTGCACCTCAAACTGCAGAAAAAACTCCAGCTGCATCAGCATCAACATCTACACCAACAACAACTAAAAACTATTCCGAATCAGTAAAAACACAAGTAGCTTTTGGTACTACAGAAACAGGTTCGCTCTCTGACTCTTCAAGCGCTTCTTCAACTGAAGACGTGGCAACTGAAACTAAAGAAACAGTAAAGAAAGAAAATCGTCTTGCTTCAGTATTTTTCACAGGAAATTGGGACAATACTTACTGGTTGTGGATACTTCTTCTCATTATTGTATCGGGTAGTGTATACTATTCTACACGACGCAAAAATAAATAAAATTAATTCATTTAATTTGTTTTGCGGGCTGTACATTAGAAGCTAGTTATAGACGCAAAATGAAAAATATTATTTTAAGTATTGTCGTCCTTGCCCTCGTGGGTTTTGGCGGATACAAACTGTTTGGATCTAAAGAAGTGAAAGCTCCACAAGACCAGATGGCAACAACAACACCAGTGGTGGCAGATACAGCGCCAGTGGTCGCAAAAGATACATACGCAATCGACTTATCAAAAAGCACAGTTGGGTGGAAAGGAAGCTTTGTATCAGGGGCAAAGTCTCACACAGGAACAATCGCTCTCAAGCAGAGTGGAGGTAAATTTGAAAATGGCATGATCACATCAGGTACATTTGTACTCGACATGTCTTCAATCAAAGAATCTACTGGTGACGAAAAACTTGAGACACATTTGAAATCAGATGACTTCTTTAATGCAGAAATGTATCCTGAAGCAAAATTTGAATTAACGTCACTTGTAGCAGCTACAACAAAAGATACATTTACTGCCAAAGGTAAGCTCACGATCCGCGATGTGACAAAAGATTTTTCTTTCCCTGTAGTATTAACTGTGGTTGAGCCAAACATGATCAGTGCAGTAGGGAAAATTACATTTAACCGAGCAGACTTCAATGTGAAGTACGGCTCAAGTTCTTTCTTTAAAGGACTCGGTGACAAAGTAATATCAGACAAGATCGAACTTACTCTTAATCTCATCACAATGCCGATCGAAATATCGGCGCCTCCCAGTAGTATCCAATAATACACAACCAAATAATCAGGATAATACAAAAGCAAAAATGGTAACCCTAGAAACAAATTACGGAAATATCACAATCGAGCTCTATCGAGATGACGCACCGAAGACTACTACAAACTTTGCAACACTCGCAGAAAAAGGTTTTTACAATGGCCTAACTTTTCATCGAGTGATCAAAGGTTTTATGATCCAAGGTGGGGATCCAAATGGTAATGGAACAGGTGGTCCGGGATACAAGTTTGAAGACGAATTAAACCCGAACACAGCGTCTTACAAAGCAGGCTACAAGAAAGGGGTGGTGGCGATGGCAAACTCAGGACCAAATACCAACGGTAGTCAGTTCTTTATTATGCATGCAGACTATCCGCTTCCAAATGCATACACTATTTTTGGCCGTGTAACAGCAGGTCAAGATGTAGTGGACAAGATTGCAAATGTAAAGGTGGGCGCAAATGACCTACCAGTCAGTCCGGTGACTATTAAGACAGTTACGCTCAAATAGCCTTCTTTGGAGCCGTATTTGACTTATAAGTACATATGCCGTATTATTATAGGTAATGTAAGTTCTCGTAGTTTTCGTGAGAAAAGGAGAGACACTAGTCGCCTTACAGTTTAAAATAAAGACTAGGTAAATAAGAAAATGGCACAGAAGTTATATGTTGGTGGTATTGCATATGCAACAAGCGATGCATCATTAAAAGACGCATTTGCTCAGGCAGGTAATGTAGTATCAGCTGCTATTATCATGGACAAAATGACAGGCCGATCAAAAGGTTTCGGTTTCGTAGAAATGGCATCTGATGCGGAAGCACAGGCAGCTATTGATATGTGGAACGGAAAAGAACTTGACGGACGAAAGCTTACAGTAAACGAGGCTCGACCAATGGAACCACGAGCACCACGAACTGGAGGAGGATCTTTCGATCGAGGAAATGATCGAGGCGGTCGTTCTTGGTAATTGGACTTCCATAACGTTTAGTTATGAGATCCATTAAACTAACTTAGTTTAACAAAAAGCACCCGAGAGGGTGCTTTTTGTTGTCCACCGAAAAGACTTCACAAATTTAAAAAAAGGAGTAGTATTCACACTTTGTGAATGTGAAGTAAAGCTCTTAAGTAAAAAATTATTATTTTAATCGTTTGTGTATGCAATCAATACTTTCGAAAATGAAGGCCAATTGGCAGTCGGGTTTAACAGTAGCTTTGGTTTCTATACCACTTTCAGTGTCTCTCGCGGTGGCATCAAACAGTACGCCGACCGCAGGTATCATTACCGCTATCTGGGCGGGTTTGATGGCCTCTTTTTTTGGAGGAAGTAAGTTTAATATTGTAGGTCCTACAGGGGCGCTGTCAGGTATTTTGGCAGCGTATGCACTTGTTCATGGAGCAGATGCTCTCTCGATGATGGCTATCGTCTCAGCAGTGTTTATTTTTATTTCCTATATCTTCAAACTCGAACGCTATCTTGTCTTTATCCCAGCTTCGACTGTCCATGGTTTTACTCTCGGTGTTGCCTTTATTATCGGCCTCAATCAAATGAACTTTGCATTTGGTCTCTCAGGCCTTACAAAGCATCCGGAGTTTATTAAAAATGTACTTGAGACGTTTTCACATATTTCTCAAACCTCTCTACCAACACTTGGGATTTTCCTCTTGTTCTTAGTTGGTCTGTTTACACTCTTAAAGCTTACTCCAAAACTTCCTGGAGCAATCACGCTTACACCGATCGGTATTCTCTTGGGATATTTTTCAACCACAGGAGCATTACCTTTCCAGCTCAAGACTTTGGGCATGCAGTATGCAGATATTGCCCCAAAGCTTTTCCAGCCCTTTCACTTTTTCCTCGATTCCTCACTTTTCCTACCTGCACTTACGGTAGCTGTGGTAGCGGTACTTGAGACCATGATCTCAGCAAAGATTGCAGATGGTATGACAGGAAGTAAATACAATCCACGTAAAGAAGTGTTTGGTCTTGGTATTGCAAATGCAGTCTCTGGTCTCATGGGTGGTATCCCTGCGACCGCAGCACTTGCCCGTACTTCTTTAAACGTAAAGACAGGGGCAACTGACAAGATGTCGGCGACAGTTTCGAGTATCTGTATCGCGCTTATTTCTTTTGTCTTCTTAACTTACTTTAAATATATTCCACTTGCAGTAGTGGCAGCTATCTTGGTTTTCGTAGCGGTACGTATGGTGGAGATAGTACACTTTTCTCGCATGTTTACACTCGACAAGAAAAGTTTTGGGATTTCAATCCTTGTGGCATTCGTCACTATCTATGAAGACCCGATCGTGGGAATCTTGTTCGGTACGGCTATCTCACTTTTGCTCTTTGTAGAAAAACTTTCCAAGGGTCAGTTTGAGCTCATGGTCAACAACACTGAAAAGAAAATGACAGACCATGTGTTTGGAGATGATATTGAAGACAGTGATTTGTGTAAAGACTGCCATACGCTCGTGTACTCGATCAAAGGTCAGCTTGCGTATGTAAATGCTCAAGCACATATTTCTCGATTTGAAACCAAGCTCAGTGCAAAATACGAGCATGTCGTATTGCGTATGAGAGAACTCTTCTTTATCGACCTCGATGGAGTGGATGCATTCGAAGAGATTGTAAACCTCATTGAGTCTCAAGGAAAGCAGGTGCTTTTGACAGGGGTCAACCCACTCATTGAAAAGTCACTCGAAGAAAGTAAAGCGTTTAGACGCATACGGGAAGCAAAGCATATTTTCCCTCACACACGAGAAGCTCTGCAAAGCCTCGGATACACTATATAGAAATACAAATCCCGACATCTGTCGGGATTTTGGTATACTAAAGAAATGAAAAAAATAGTAATTATTGTGTGTTGCGGGCTCTTTGTGGCTGGCGGTTTGTATTTTCTTCGACGTCCTGTAGCTAGAGAAGAAGTGACTTTGACTCCTTCTGGAGAAACAGGTGCTACATACAAAAAGAAAGAGGTTGTGTTAGGTAATTCAACTTTTACTCTGGAAATATCTGATACACCTGCACTCCAAGAAACCGGTCTCTCATATCGCCCAACACTTGCTCCGAATACCGGTATGCTTTTTATGTTCGCAGAGCCCGACGTCTACCAGTTTTGGATGAAAGATATGAATTTCCCGATTGATATCATTTGGCTTGATGCAAATAAAAAAGTGGTACTGATCGAACATGATGTTGCGCCGTCTACCTACCCAGACTCTTTTGGACCGGAAACCCTTACTCAGTACGTAATCGAAATCCCTGCAGGGGAAGCAAAGCGAGCGGGTTTGAAAGTGGGGGATACGGTAGGTCTATAAGTAGGTCATTTTTATACATTTTTCCACTTTCAAATTTCGTTCACCGACGACGAGCCCTGAACAGGGGCTTTTTTTGACGAAAAATTTTA
Organism: Candidatus Zambryskiibacteriota bacterium; assembly: GCA_026394775.1. Classification (GTDB taxonomy): domain Bacteria; phylum Patescibacteriota; class Minisyncoccia; order Phycocordibacterales; family DATDWN01; genus UBA910. Next base: position 18,638 of record JAPLZY010000031.1, on the reverse strand, counting down.
CATCACTTTACTTTTGTATCGCGGTGGGAAGAAGAGGGGTTTTTCCACTATTTTTTGGAGATTTTTTAGACTGTTTTAAGGTAAAATAATTGTCCAATTGTTTTTTAGACTAAAAAGTTGAAAAAAACAAAATTATTAACAGATAAAACGTAAAATCTGACGCATCATATTTTTATGGATATTTCAATCAAACGACACGACGGCACTATGGCACCCTTTAATGCAGACAAGATCAACCGATCTATCGAACGAGCATGTAAAGGGCTTTTTGATCCTGTAGCAAAGGTCACTCAAATAGCAACAGAAACGAGACTCACGCTCTACGATGGTATTACGACAGACGAGATGGATCAGGCGACGATCAATGCAGCGGTGCAAAATATCATCTCTGATATTGAATACGATGTTGTAGCAACAAGACTTCTCTTGAAGACAGTGTATCGACGAGTGGTTGGTGAATACAATAAAGACGATGCGGCAGATTTGGAACTCAAGCATAAGCAAGCTTTCTTGCAGTTTATCGCCGAAGGTGTGGCAGATGGACGACTGCATCCTGCAATGAAAGACCGATTCAACCTCGAAACAATCGCTTCTGCACTCAAGGTGGAGCGAGACGAGCTTTTCCAGTACGCCGGCCTCGACAGTCTGCTTTCTCGATATGCAATGAAAAATATGAATCAGACTCCACGGGAGACTCCTCAGTTTTTCTTTATGCGCATTGCAATGGGACTGGCATACAATGAAGCTAGTCCGACAGAAATGGCGATCAAGTTTTACAACAAAATGTCAAAGCTTCAGTACGTAGCAGGAGGCTCGACAAACCTCGCAGCGGGGACTATTAATCCAGCTCTTTCAAACTGCTATCTTCTTGAAATCCACGACGACATGGCTCATATTGCAAAGTCAGTGTCAGATGTAATGATGCTTTCAAAAGGTTCTGGAGGAATTGGGGCATCAGTCACCAAGCTTCGAGCATCAGGCTCACCGCTGAAATCTAACAACGGTATTTCAACAGGCCCTACTCCGTTTGCTAAAATCATTGATACAGCGATCCGTGCGATCCAGCGTGGAGGTAAGAAAAAAGGTGCGCTCTGTTTTTACATGGAAAATTGGCATATTGATTTTCCTGAATTTCTTGACTGGAAACACAATGCAGGAGACGACTATATGCGAATGCGAACTGCCAACACAGCAGTGTGGATGTCAGATGAATTTATGACTCGAGTGCACAATGGAGCAGAGTGGTATATGTTTGACCCTGCAGAGACTGCAGATTTAAATGAACTCTATGGACAAGCGTTTTCAAAACGCTATGCTGAATACGTAGCTATGGCGGATGCAGGAAAGCTTCGAACATTTAAAAAAGTACCGGCAAAAGAACAGTATCGACAGATCTTGGTGGCACTCCAGACCACTTCACACCCATGGCTTACATGGAAAGACACCGTAAATCTTCGAGCACTCAACAACAATACAGGGACAATTCACATGAGTAATTTGTGTACTGAAATCTGTCTTCCTCAAGATAAAGACAATGTAGCGGTATGTAACTTGGCATCACTCAATCTTGCAGCACATATTAAAAACAAAGAGATCAACTGGTCTTTGCTTGAAGAGTCTGTACGTCTTGCGATACGACAGCTCGACAACCTCATCGATATCAATGTTCTTCCGATCCCTGAGGCGGCAAAGTCTGACAAAGAAAACAGAGCGATTGGTCTTGGGGTGATGGGCTTTTCAGATACGATAGAACAACTCGGTATGTCATACGACTCTGAACATGCATGGAATTTTGCTGATCGTATCTTTGAGTTTATCTCATACATGGCAATAGACGAGTCTGCAAACTTGGCACAAGAGCGCGGTAGCTACACAAATTTTGCAGGTTCAGAATGGTCAAAAGGAAAAGTACCTTATGACACACTTGCAAAAGTAGAAGCAGAGCGAGGACGACCGTTGACTGTGGATAAAGAAAGTAAGCACAAAGGACTGAATTGGGATGTGTTGCGAGCGAAAGTGAAAATGGGTATACGAAATGCGACACTTATGGCGGTGGCTCCTAATGCAAACATTGGTCTTGTGGCTGCAACAACTCCAGGTATCGACGCACGTTTTGCGCAGATCTTTTCTCGAAACAAGATTTCAGGAAAATATATTGATATCAACCATAACTTGGTGAAAGATTTGAAGAACATGGGTATTTGGGAAAAAGTAAAAGATGAGATAGTAGAACGACAGGGAGATATTGCAGATATTGGAGGTATCCCACAGCATATCAAAGATATTTATAAGACTTCATTTACGACATCGCCCTATGCGTATATCGAGGTAGCTGCCCGAGCACAAAAATGGGTAGACCAGGGACTTTCTCGAAATATGTATCTTGAAACTCGCGATATTGACGAGACAATGAAGATATACAGTACAGCGTGGGAGAAAGGCGTGAAGACTACTTACTACTTGCACATGAAGCCTCGACATACTGCAGAGCAGTCGACTGTGACTGTAAACAAAGGTCAACAGATCGGTAAGAGTGGTTTCGGGGCACTTGGGCTTACCAAACAGAGTGGTGCATTTGCACTGCCATTACAGAAATCTCTCGATGCGTCTGTCGAAGTGCCGGTGGTTGTACCAGGAGCAGTACCAACAATAGTAGTGAAAGAAAGTGAAGCGTTGGTAACAGCAGAAAAAATATTACAAAATGCCCCAGTGTATACCGTGCAGACACCTGGCACACAAGCGGTCAAACCGACTGTAGGTGGTTTTGCGAAAGTGGCACCAGCACCAGTGGTGTCCACAGGGTATCAGAGTATGTCTGCTATACAAATGCCTGAGCCAGTGAGTCCGGTTATGCAGGCATCGTTTGAAGAAGAGAAAGTGCATGTAGCGAAGCCTGCAGCTGTTGTCCAATCTTCAGACGCTGCGAAAGTTTGTCCGATAGACCCCGCTGAACGAGCCCAGTGCGACAGTTGCCAGTAGCGACATCCATATTTGGCAAATTTCGTTGTTGGACTTCAAAAAATAATTCTCACCTGCACACTCAGGCAGGCTCAAATTATTTTTCTAGTCCGCCTAGAACTTTGCTCAAATCTGGATGTCTCACAAAGTGCTTACATGGTTCCTTAAAATTTAAGACAAAAAAGTCAATTATTCATTAAACAAAAAACATATGGCATTAATTGGAAAAGCATCACCTGAAGATATGAACTTGCACCCTATTAAGTATAAGTGGGCGTATGATCTCTATAATCAAGCAGTGCGAAACACATGGTTTCCACACGAGATTGCGCTCAACGAAGACTTGCAGGATTTTGAAAAGATGACACCAGACGAGCAACACGCAGTAAAGTTTCTGATGGCGTTTTTCAACCCTGCAGAACTTATCGTAAACCGTTCGCTTGCGCTCGGAGTGTATCCGTATATCAAGTCTCCTGAGTGTCACCTTTATCTTGCAAAGCAAATGTGGGAAGAGGCAAACCACTGTGTGGCTTTTGAATACGTACTTGAAACATTTCCTTTTGACCGTGAGACTATTTTTGGACTTCACCTCGAAGTGCCATCAATGCTTGCAAAAGAAAACTATATCAACAAGTACATGAAGCGAATGACTGAAGACTCGCTTGATATTGAGACTGTAGAAGGGAAGAAAGATTTTATCAGAAACCTGGTTGCTACAAACATTGTAATGGAAGGGATCTGGTTTTACTCGGGCTTCATGGTGGCTCTTTCTTTCCGACAGCGAAATCAACTTCGAAACTTTGGCTCAATGATCAACTGGGTACTCAGAGATGAGTCACTTCACCTCAAGTTCGGGATGAATTTGATCCACAATATCTTGGAAGAAAATGCAGAGCTCTTAACTGAAGAGTTTGCAGCAGAGATTCGAAATATTGTGATTGAGGGAGTAGATCGAGAAGTTGACTACAACAGAGATCTTTTCCCAAATGGAATTCTCGGACTTAATGCTGATTATGTAAATCAGTATGTACAGTATGTAGCAGACCGAAGACTCGAAGAGCTCGGTCTTCCAAAGCATTACGGAGCGACAAACCCAGCAAAATGGATGTCGACTGCGACCGATGTGTTTGAACTCGTAAACTTCTTTGAAGCACAAAACACGAGTTATGAAGTAGATGGTCATGCACATCAGACTAAAAAGAAAGAAGAAGTACCGGTATTGCAAGCTACAGAATAGAGATATAGAAAATCAAAAGGCCTGCATACGCAGGCCTTTTGCACACAAAAAATAGTTTGACGTGATATAATATCGGCATATTTAATTTTAATTTGAAATACGGAATGAAAAAAATCAAAGTGGGTATCAATGGTGCAGGGCGGATAGGGCGAGCGTTTCTTAAGATTGCAGAAAAACGAGAAGATGTTGAGGTGGTAGCAATCAACGACCTGGGAAACATCGACAATATTGCGTATCTTTTGAAATACGATACTGCCTACGGACGATCAGGTCTTGATGTAAAAGTATCCGATGATAAAAAAAGTTTGATAATTGACGGACGAGAAGTAAAGTTCTTGTCAGAAAAAGACCCATCTCTTTTGCCGTGGAAAGATCTCGATATCGATGTGGCTGTGGAGTCAACTGGTTTCTTTACTTCATTTGAAAAAGCTCGCATGCATGTAACCGCGGGTGCTAAAAAAGTGGTGATTTCTGCTCCTGCAAAAGATGGCACCTCTGCAGCGGATGAGGGAACTATCTTGATGGGGATCAACTGTGACACTCTCAAGGATATGGTGGTGACTTCAAATGCATCGTGTACAACAAATGGAGGAAGTCCGGTGATTGATATCTTGAATCGAGAAATTGGGATTGAAAAAGCAATTCTCAATACCACTCATGCATACACAGCAAGTCAGAGTATTGTTGATGGTCCGAATGCAAAGGACTTTAAAGAAGGGCGAGCAGGTGCTCACAATATGGTTCCAACTTCAACAGGTGCTGCGATTGCTGTAACAAAAGTAATTACAGAACTTGCAGGAAAATTTGATGGGATTTCAATTCGCGTACCAGTAATTGCTGGATCTATTGCTGATATTACCTTTATCGCAAAACGAAATACAACTGTCGAAGAAGTAAATAGTATTCTAGAAAAAGCGGCAGGGACTGACCATTGGAAAAAAACATTTACAGTTACTAAAGACCCTGTTGTTTCTTCTGATGTCTTGGGACTTCCGTATGCATCTATTGCAGACCTCGGGCTCACTCGTGTAGTAGACGGAAACCTCGTGAAAGTCATGGCTTGGTATGACAATGAAATGGGGTATACACATAGCTTGGTAGAACACGTAGTAAAAACTGGCTCTTTTCTATAATACAAAAAAATGAAGAAAGGATTTACTCTTATTGAATTACTTGTTGTGATTGCAATTATTGGGATGCTTTCTTCAGTAGTGCTTGGCTCTCTTAATCAAGCTCGAGCTAAAGCTCGAGATGCAAAACGAAAACAAGATATTGGTCAAATACAGCGAGCAGCCATTATGTACTTTGACGCATTTGGATATTTGCCACGAAATGGAAGTGGGTGGTGTACATATATTTCAAATCCAACAAACAGTTGGGGGCCAAGTTTCCAGGCAGATATTAGTCCAACGTATATAAAGTCAGTACCACTTGATCCAACTACATCAAACCAAGTGGGTGATTATTTGTACTACAATGTCAACAATGCAGCGGGTAATTTTACATTATGTGCAAACCTAGAACAATCAACCGGTCAGTCGTATAACTATTCTGGCTGTGCAGGGGGTGCGATCTACAATTATTGTGTTAGCATATAAATATGAAAATATATTTAGCATCTGATCATGCGGGGTTCCAGCAGAAAGAAGTAATTAAAAAGTATCTAGGTGAACTTTCGTATGAGGTTGAAGATATGGGTGCACACAATGAAACTCCAGAAGATGATTATCCGGAAATAATGGCACGTGCAGCAAGAAAAGTCTCAGAAAATCCGAACGACAACAGAGCAATTATTTTTGGTGGTTCAGGGCAGGGCGAAGCGATGGTTGCAAATAGATTTCAGGGTGTAAGGGCAACTGTTTTTTACGGTGGACCATTGAATATTATTACTCTTTCTCGAGAGCATAATGATGCAAACATTCTCTCCTTCGGGGCTCGGTTCGTAGGTGAAAATGAAGCGAAAGAAGCGACAAAACTCTGGCTTGAAACAAAATTTACGGGGGATGAGCGTCATATGCGAAGAATAAAACAAATTGAAAATATATGATACAAATTATTCCAGCAATTATTGTAAAAAATTTTAAGCAGCTTGATGAAAAAATTGCTTTAGTAAAAGACTATTGCAATTTTGTGCAGGTGGATATTACTGATGGAGAGTTTACACACAATACCACCTGGCCATATGTTGGAGATAACGGTGAATATGCACAACTTGCAACTGAAGAAGTGGGCTTACCTTTTTGGGAAGAAGTAGACTATGAATTTCACTTGATGATAGAAAAGCCCGAGGAGACTGTATCTGAGTGGATTAAAATGGGAGCTTCTCGAATTATTATTCAGATTGAAAGTACAGAGAAAATGCAGGAGATTATTGACCTCTGTAAAGCTACATCAGTTGAGGTAGGAATTGCATTAAAACCCGCTACAGACATTGAACTTTTAACACCTTACATCGAAGACATAAGTTGTATTCAGTGTATGGGAAACGCAGAGCTTGGCCGTCACGGTGCACCACTTGATGTATCTGTCTTAGAAAAAATACAAATATTGCGAGAAAAGTATCCAGACATGACTATAGCAATTGATATCGGAGTCCATGCTGATACTGCAGGGAGTTTGATTGATGCAGGTGTAGATACGCTCATCGCCGGATCTGCTATCTTTGATGCAGAAAATATCGCAGAAGCGATTGAAAATCTTAGACAAGGTTAAGGCCCACATCGATGTAAATCAAGATGGGCTTTATGGCTTTTGTTTTTTTGATTGAGTCTCCCATTTTTTAAGGAGAAACCAACCATAGAGAGGTATTCCAATGACTGTACATCCAAGGCATATCAGTCCGATCTTTGTGTAAAAGTATGTCGGCTCAAGTAGCATATCTTTCTCTACAATATATTTAAATATAGTTGTCGTCAATTTTTAATCCACATACGTAATACACCTTGTGTTCTTTTTTGGTATACTAAGTAGGTATGGATCTCACTCCAGGTAAAGTTCAATTTCTAAAAGAAAAAGCAAATGACATTCGCATTTCAATCATCGAAATGCTTGTTGCTGCAGGCTCTGGACACTCAGCTGGGCCCCTCGGTATGGCAGATATTTTCACGACACTCTATTTTCATATTTTAAAACACGATTCAAAAAACCCATTTTGGGAAGAACGTGACCGACTCATTCTTTCAAATGGACATATTTGCCCGGTCATGTATGCCACGATGGCACATGCAGGATATTTTCCAAAGTCAGAGCTTTTAACATTACGTAAATTTAAATCTCGTTTGCAGGGTCACCCGCATCGTGAGTTTTACCCGTATGCAGAAACGAGCTCAGGACCACTCGGAGCAGGACTTTCTCAGGCAGTAGGGATGGCTTTGGCAGACCGCATGGACAATGGCGTTTCTAGTGACCGTTTTTTCTACTGTCTCGTTGGAGATGGTGAACTCAATGAAGGGCAAAACTGGGAAGCGATCATGCTCGCTGCTAAAGAGCGCCTCGGAAAACTCATTGTGTTTGTAGATCGTAACAATATTCAAATTGATGGATACACTGAAGATATTATGCCACTTGAGTCTCTGAGTCATAAATTTGAAAGTTTTGGATGGCACACAGAGGAGATTGATGGGCATAACTTTAGCTCAATTGTGGAGGCTGTAGGGCGGGCCCAGGCAGTCTTTGATGGTCCGAGTGTTATCGTTGCACGCACGATACCTGGAAAGGGCGTAAGCTACATGGAGCGAGATTTCAAATGGCATGGCGCACCTCCGGGAATTTCTGATATGAAGGGAGAGCCGCCAAAAGCTGAGCAAGTAAAAATCGCACTTCATGAATTGCGTACCCTTGGAGGGCAGATTAAGAGCGAACACGAATAATATGAAAAATTCTCTCCAACATTTGAATCCAAAAATTTTTGACAAAGATGTTGAAAAGGTTCCAATCCGAAAAGGTTTTGGAGAAGGTTTGGTATTGGCTGGTGAAGCAAATTCACAGGTGGTGGGATTGTGCGCTGACCTTACTGAGTCAACTCAAATGCATTTGTTTAAAGCAAAATTTCCGGAGCGTTTTGTAGAGATTGGCGTAGCAGAACAAAATCTCGCATCGGTAGCCTCTGGTATGGCAGCTATGGGTAAAATTCCATTTATATCAAGTTATGCAATGTTTAGTCCAGGGAGAAACTGGGAACAGATTCGTACGACTATTTGCTACAACAATCGCCAGGTCATTATTGTTGGCTCTCATGCAGGAGTGTCTGTGGGTCCCGATGGGGGAACACATCAAGCGATTGAGGATCTTGCAATCACTCGAGTCATACCAAACATGACAGTTATATCTGTTTGCGACCATATTGAGGCTCGGAAAGCAACACTCGCTGTTGCCAATTTAGGTACTCCGGTCTACCTTCGCCTTGCTCGAGAAAAAACTGCAGTTATCACGACAGATGAATCTCCATTTGAAATTGGAAAAGCAAATCTTCTGTACGGAACTCCAGATGTTAAAGCTGATGTAGGTATTGTTGCAACAGGAGCTCTGGTATACAAAGCACTCTTGGTTGCAGAAGCACTCAAGAAAGAAAAAATTTCTGTAAAAGTTTTAAATGTACATACGATCAAGCCGCTCGATGAAGATGCGGTGCTCACACTTGCAAAAGATTGTGGGGCTCTCGTTACTGTTGAAGAACATCAGATCACTGGAGGACTCGGTGGAGCAGTCGCAGAGTACTTAGCAACAGTGCGCCCTACACCAATTGAATTTATTGGCGTGCATAATCAGTTTGGTCAGTCGGGTACGCCAGATGAGCTCATTGAATATTATGGTATGGGTGAATTTTCTATTACAAATGCAGTGAAGGCTGTACTCAAGAGGAAATAGAGGGTATTGTAAAAGATAGGAGTGTTCATGTCATCAATTACAGAGCCAGTGCTGGTTTATCGGAAGATATCTACAAAAGACAAGTATACTTTGAGAAAAGTTAAACGAAAGGATCAGGGCTTCGTGACACTCGATGGGCCAGGTATGACCGTTCGCTTAATCGAAATGTCAGTTTTTAAGAGCAAGTACAAAGAAATGAGACCGTCAAAAAAACCGCATCCTAAGGGATGCGGTTTTCATATTATATTTGTTGAGCTTTGTAAGTGTCTGGCGCATTCTTTAAATGCTCTTCGAGAGCTTCTCTTGAAAGAAGTCCCTTCTGCGCACCTACCTGTTGCACTACTGACATTGAGTTGATTGGTCCCCACATGAGTGCTTCTTTGGTTGAAAGTCCAAGAAGGAGAGCTGAAACTACAGTAGATGCAAATGCATCTCCTGCGCCAGTGCGTTCAAAAGGTGTGTGTGGAAATACGGGCATAAACCAGTATTCTGTGCCGTCGTATGCGTAGGCACCTTCGATACCATCGGTAATAAAAACATATTTTGGTCCTAATTCTCCTATGCTCTTCATAAGAGATTTTATATCTCTCGATGTGACAGAAAGGATTTTCTGAGCTTCCTCTACATTACAGAAAAATACTTCGGTGTGAGCATACACTTCTTTAAGTGCATCTTTACCAAGTTTAATTTGGAATGTACCTGGTTGGAATGCAAGCTTTGTTTCAGGATTGTTTTTTACAAACTCTACGATTTCAGTGTGAAAAGGGAGGGAGTTTTCTCCAAGAGAAGAAAGGTAAATAAAACGTGGGGCAGCAATATCTCCTAGACTATAGCTAAACTGTTCGTGTTTGATGAGGATTGTGCGCTCAACGTCGTACCAGAGTACATAATGGTAGTTGGTCTTTTTTCCTTTTTCAGTGCGAACATAATCGGTAATGACATTATTTTTCTCAAGCTCAAGGATACAGTCTTTTCCATCCATATCATCTCCTACATACGAAAGAAGTGCTGAAGAGAGGCCAAGACGACTTGCGGATACGGCTGCATTTGCACTGTTACCCACTGCTTTTAAAACATCAACAGATTCATAGGGGATTTTTTCTCCAAACGCAACGCAGAGTTTGCAGTTTTTATGATCCACTTCACAGGTAACTGTTGCTTCTTTAATTTTAATAAATGCATCGGTAACGATGTCTCCAATTGCTAAGATATCAATATTTTTCATACAAACAGTATAGCAGAGAATTTTTACTATGCTACAATACTGAGATGAAAACATTACGAGAAGCAGTACAGGAAGCAGAAGAAAAAAAAGTAGCCATCGGACATTTTAATATTTCAAACCTTGAGGGACTCTGGGGAGTGTTTCGAGCAGCGCAGTCTTTGAATGTCCCTGTTATTATCGGGGTCTCAGAAGGTGAAAGAGATTTTATGGGTGTGCGACAGGTAAAAGCTCTTGTTGATTCGATACAAAAAGAATACGACTATCCTATTTTCCTCAATGCCGATCACACGTATTCATTTGAGCGTGTTAAAGAAGTGATCGACGCTGGCTATGACTCAGTGATCTTTGATGGCGCTAATATTTCATTTGAAGAAAACGTACGCTTGGCAAAACAATGCGTTGATTATGCACGGGCATGCGGTCGTGATGTACTTGTTGAAGGTGAGCTTGGTTTTATCGGTCAATCATCCAAAATTTTGGATGAAATCCCTGAAGGTGTGTCTTTTGATGACGCTTCACTTACTTCACCTTCGAAAGCAAAAGAATTTATAGAGCTTACTGGTATCGACATGCTTGCACCAGCAGTAGGTAATGTGCACGGTATGCTCCGTGGAGGTGTTGACCCAAAGCTCCGTATCGACGTTGTAAAGAGTATTAAAGAAGCTGTAGGGGTGCCGCTAGTACTTCATGGAGGTTCAGGAAATTCAGAAGAAGACTTTAAACAAGCGATTGCTAACGGTGTTTCTATTGTACATATTAACACTGAGATCCGTGTTGCTTACAAAAAAGGCCTACAGCTCGCTCTTCAGGAAAACCCGGACGAAGTAGCCCCATACAAATTTTTACGACAAGCTGTTAAAGAGGTGCAAACTGTAGCTGAAGCAAAGCTTCGCATGTTTAATAATCTTTAATCTCAACAGACGCTTTATGAAAAAAGTCTACATAACACGGAGAATCCCGGAAATCGGTATCAGTATGTTGAAAGAAAAGGGATATGAAGTAGATATCAATCTAGAAAATAGAATTCTTACAAAAGAAGAATTGATCCATGTGGTTTCTCTGAAACCATACGATGCAGTACTTTCTCTCCTGACTGATCAAATTGATAAAGAAGTATTTGATGCCGTACCTACTGCTAAAATATTTGCAAACTATGCGGTTGGTTTCAATAATATAAACTTACCTGGTGCAAAAGAGAGGGGCATTACTATTACAAATACTCCCGGAGCACTCGCTGACACAGTAGGTGAGCACACAGTGGCACTCCTCTTGGCGCTCACAGGACGCATTGTAGAGGGTGATACCTATGTAAGAGCGGGGAAGTATAAAGGCTGGGACCCGATGCTTTTGATGGGGACTGATCTTGAAAATAAGACTGTAGCTATTATCGGTGGAGGGCGAATTGGCTATCGAGCAGGTCATATTTTAGGTAAAGGCTTTGGAATGAATATTGCCTACTACGATGTGGTGAGAAATGAAATGTTTGAAAAAGATTTGAATGCAACTTTCTATGACTCAATAGATAGTATTTTACCTATTGCTGATATTGTCTCTCTCCATGTGCCACTTATGGATACAACACATCATCTTATCAATAAAGAGAGACTTTCTCTGATGAAGAAAACAGCATTTCTCATTAACACTGCTCGTGGACCAGTAGTCGACGAGGAAGCGCTTGTTGATGCACTAAAAAACAAAGTCATTGCCGGAGCAGGTCTCGATGTATTCGAACATGAGCCGTCACTTGCTCTTGGCCTCTCTGAACTTTCAAACGTAGTTCTTACTCCGCATATTGCATCTGCTACCGTAAAAGCTCGTGACGAGATGGCCGTGCTGGCTGTAACTAATATTATAGACTTTTTTGAAGGCAGAGAACCAAAAAATGCTGTTAAGGTGTAGGCTGTTCCAAAGGATTGCATACAAAAAAAGTGGAAAACTACATAGAAAGAGTGCTGCATTGTGGTGTATACTGAGTTCATCATGAATAATCAACAATATTCAAATCAAGAAGAAGCGGGTGTGTTGGGTGTATTAGTTATGCGTCTTGGTTTGGCAAAAGACGCACAACAAGCAAAAACTGTACTTTTTTTTATAGCTGTTGTTGTTTTTGCAATTACATTTGTGCTTGCGTATCAGAATTTTAAGACCACTTCCTCTACAGTCTCTCAAGAACAAATAGATAAAGCATTTAAAAATGCACCGACCTCGCAACGCTAATGTTTAAACTACGCACAAAAGGTTTTACTCTTGTAGAGCTGATGGTTTCCATCTCTATTATCATGCTTTTGTCGACTCTTGTGCTTTCTGGTGTTGCAGGTACAAGAAAAAGTGCTCGTGTGTTGCAGCGAATAGCAGATTTGAAACAGGTTCAAGGTGCTCTTGAGAGGTATTATGCAAACAATAAGTCGTATCCAGTATCTGTTGGTCAAACATGGTCAAGTGTCTGTCCAGCTTGGGGAGGACTGAGTCCTAATGCAGTTATTCCTGGCCTTGCTCCAGCATATATAAATACAATACCTGTTGATCCTCAAACTGCGGCCAACTCAAACAGCAATTGCTACATTTATGCTTCAAACGGTACTGACTATGCACTTTTAGATCACTGGGTTACTGAGCTTGAAGCGGGAAATTCTGGAGCAACTTACTTAAAATATCCAGAGCTTGTTGACCCAGCTCGAGATGGTGGCTCGAGCACTTCGATTGTTGATGGTGCAGGAGTGTGGGCATGGAAAGTTTCTTCACCTGGAGCACGGGTGTGGTAGTATTAAAAATACATGTTTCAAAAAAATAACTTAAAAAAAGGTTTTACTATAGTAGAACTTCTCGTTTCAATAGCAATCATTGGGCTTTTGAGTGCAGTTACGTTTTCATCATTTGCCCAGTCTCAGGAAAGAGCTCGTGTTTCAAAACGCGTGACAGATATAAAGAATATTCAAAATGCATTAGAATTTTATTATGCGGTAAGCAAATCGTACCCAACAACATCCGGATTTTGGAGAAGTGAATGCTCTGCTTGGGGTGGATATGCGCCAAGTGCTGTGATCCCGGGACTTGTTCCAAACTATATGAGTAATATGCCAAGTGACCCAGGAATGGATAAAGCAGCGAATACAAGTTGTTACTTATATGCATCAGATGGGGTAAATTACGCACTTTTAGACCATGATGTTGCTGATTTGCGAACATCCCCTTTTACCTATAGCACATATCCAGAGCTTGTTGATCCGGCTCGAGATGGTGGCTCAAATGCTTCAATTGTTGATGGTGCAGGAATATGGTCTTGGAAAATTTACCGTGGAGCAGGAGTAACTTGGTAGTACACTCTAGTAACTCTTGCATAAACTCTATTTTTCTGTATAATTGGCCCTATGATAACTCTTAATTACATCGAACGAAAAGACGTTGGGGATAGTACAAGCTTGCGAGAAACAGGCTATATTCCTGCGGTATTTTATGGTAAAAAACAAGCCACTACATCTGTGGCTGTTAAGACAAGTGAGTTTATTAAAACTTGGAAACAGGCTGGTGAGTCAAGTGTTGTGTCTTTATCTGGATCTTTGGGAAAGATAGATGTATTGATTCATGATGTCGATGTTCACCCAGTTTCTGAGATGCCTCGGCATGCAGACTTTTATGTATTCGAAAAAGGTAAAAAAATCGAAGTATCTATTCCACTTATCTTTGTTGGTGTGAGTCCTGCGGTTAAAGATCTTGGAGGTAACTTGGTTAAAGTGATGCATGAAGTAAATATCGAAGCCTCACCTGAAAACCTACCACACGACATTTCTATCGATATTTCTTCACTTGTTGATTTTGATTCACAAATACTCGCATCAGACCTTGTGTTGCCAAATGGAGTAACGCTCGTAGATAGTTCAGAAGATGTGGTTGTGTCAGTATCTGCTCCAAAAGCAGAAGAGGTGGATGAACCAGTAGCAGCTCCAGATCTCTCAACTATTGAAGTAGCGAAAAAAGGTAAAAAAGAAGACGAAGAAGGTGCTTCCGCAGAATAATTTCAATAGATCTCAATCTAATCAAAAAAGAGCTCCTAGAAAGGCTCTTTTTTGCTATCGACCAGGCTTATGGGTTGGTGTATAATAGAGCTTGGTTGTTTTCTTCTTCTCTCTTGTCTGTATTCTTTGTTTCAACCACTTAAATCTATGAAATTTAAATCCATCACCTTACTTTGTTTCTCTGTTTTTGCGTTCTCAGGCTTTTTTCCCGTTTTTGTTTCCGCACAACAAAAAACACCAGAAGAGGTGGCGGCTCAAGAAGCACAGTGGAAAATAGAGCTCGAAGCAACAGAGCGTGATATTGCCAAATGGCAAGATGTTTTAAATAATACTAAAAAAGGCACGGCGTCTTTACAGAAAGAGGCGAGTATTTTAAATGCTAAAATTAACGAGGCGAAAGCTTTTATTAAAAAAAGAAATATAGCGATCGAAAAACTAAGGCTCGATATTGATGGAAAAAACAGGGCCATAGTAACGCTTGAAGAAAAGATAGGAAACAGCCAAGATTCTTTGGCACAGCTGTTGCGTAAAACTCATGAGATAGACTCGTACACACTCCCTGAAGTTATTTTAGCAAAGAAAGATTTATCAGAATTTTTTAGTGATGCAGATTCGTTTCGCACGATAAACAGGTCACTTAAGGAGCTTCTTGATACTATTAGAGAGACAAAAAATCTGACAGAAAAAGAGCGTGAACTTTTGTCAAAAAAGAGAAACGAAGAGGCAGACATTAAAGCCACTATTGAAGCTGAAAAAAGTCGGGTAGAGAAAAATGAAAAAGAAAAGCAGTATTTGATCACGGTAAACAAGACCCAAGAAAAAAGCTACGAACAAGTGATCAAAGAACGGCAGAAGAAAGCTGCTGAAATACGTGCAGCACTTTTTGCATTGCGTGACACTGCAGCGATCCCTTTTGGTACTGCCTATCAATACGCACTGGAAGCAGAGAAAGCGACAGGTATCAGACCTGCGTTTCTTCTTGCTATTTTAACCCAAGAGACGAATCTCGGGAAAAACCTCGGGGCATGTAATAAGCCAGACAGTCCAATAGAAAAACAGTGGCAGGCTATTATGCCTGGACCTGATGATATTAAAGCAGGTCTTTCAAGACGTGATGATGAAAGTGCATTTTTGCGTATTGTAGAGTCTTTGGGTATTGGTCCGCGTGATCGAGTGCTCTCATGTCAGATTGGAGGGGTGGGTTGGGGAGGTGCGATGGGTCCATCTCAGTTTATCCCTACGACATGGGAGTCTTATGCACCAAGAGTGGCTAAAGCACTCGGAAAAAGCATAGCAAACCCGTGGAATGCAGAAGATGCGTTTATGGCATCATCACTTTTCCTTACTGACTTAGGAGCAGGAAGCCAAGCCTACACAGCAGAGCGAACAGCGGCACTGAGGTACTATGCAGGAGGGAACTGGAACAAACCAGCGAATGCTTTTTATGGGAATCAGGTGATGGCGAAGGCGAAGAACATCCAGGAAACGATGATCGACCCTTTGAATTTTTAACGTTAACAGCTCGTAAAATCACCTCATCTACGTTGTTGCATATCAAATTTTGATGCTCATCGTACATTAGTACGCCTCACCTCAAAATTATTATGCGCCTAGTATCTGAGGCAATTTCCAACCTGTAAATACCACGATCCGAGTGTATTGTATCTTTACCAAAAAGAGTCTTAAGTTAAAGTTTAGTATAATTTGACACTGTTGTATTGAATGTGTTATAATTTTTTTGGAAATAATTTGGCGACTGTGCCTTAAACAGTAGGCTGCGGTGTGTCCCAGAAATGGAGTGTGTCGCAGGAGGTAATTTGAAATGGCTTTAGATTTTGGAAAAGATCTCGGTGTTCTTCATGAGGCAGTAATCACTGGCCGTAAGGTTGCTGCAGACTCTCACTTTTGGGGTTCTCTTGCTCAGAGTGAGAGAGCTTTCAAGATCGTGATGTCACTTGCGCCACACATAGCGGCTATTGAAAAACACAAGATCGACATCGACAAGATGCCGACAGTCGAAGCTGTGAAAGAATTCTTCGAGTGGTTGGGTAAAGATTGCTTTACCTGCTATGACGAGCATGATCTCATTAAGGTTGGACTTGTTTCTGGTCTGAAGGATGTACCACAGGGGGATTTTGATAGGCAGGCTATCATGGAGCAGGTAGGTGAGCGGATGATAAAGATTATCAATATTCGTATCACCCAGTTGGGCATTCATCCGGCCGAGATTGTCGCTGTCGCAAAGCGCTACCCTCCATACAATGATCGTTGGGTTGGACGAGACAGTAATCAACTTGTGTTTGAAACTGATCATTGTATTGAAGGATTGTGGTTACAAAGAGCGATTAGTACTATCGTCGTCCAGCGACATTTCATCAAGAGAATGTACACCGTGATAGATTCGACTAAGTAGTGCAGTACCCCGTCCAAACAAGCCCCGTGCCTGTTTGGACGGGGTTTTTGTTTTATAAGCATCAGGGCGAAAATACAATTTTCAAACAACATTGCACAGCCTCCACTCACCTACATTTAGTTCATCTTCTTGCTTTTCAAAAGCATTCGCAGGCTTTTAGTTCAAACAGCAGCAATTTTCTCTAGCCGTGAGCACTAAGTCCTGTACTCAGGACCGACCAGAGGGAGTTTGCGGTAAGGCAGAGAAAATTGCGCTTTGGTTGATAAAAGGCGAGGACGATTTTGGGAAACAAGAAGTGACGTAAACCCCTCTACTACGGAGAGTTGCAAAAAACGAGAATTCTTGGTAGAGTATTCGGGCAATGAAAAAAGACATCCATCCTACAAATTATCGAGACGTTTTGTTTATCGACAACTCAAACAGTGTTGAGTTTATTATCGCGTCTACTGTAAAGACTACAGAGAAAGGGATCGCTAAAGACGGCAAAGAATATCCTGTATCTCGAGTTGAAATCTCAAGCGCATCTCACCCTTTTTATACTGGAAACGAAAAGTCACTCGACACCGCTGGACGTGTAGAACGCTTTAAGGCAAAGCAGGCAAAGGCTTCAAAGAATAGCTAAGCTTTTCTTTGAGTGATTAAAGTAATAAGATTAAAGATTAAGGAATGGGAAATAATCCTGTGTCTTTATTCATTAATCCTTAATCTTTAATCTCAAGTCTCTACTTATGGACGATCAGTTTAAAGAAAACTCAAAAACAGCATATCTCTATGAGATGTATTCAAAGCTCCAGAAAGATGGGGAGGAACTTGCTGTATTCGAAGCTGACCCGAGCATGGCCGAAATGGTAAAAACTGAACGAGCAAATATTGATGCCCAGAAGGATGCACTGATGTCTCAAATGAAAGAGATTATTGAGGTAGAGAAAAAAGAAGAAGAATTCCCTAATGAAATTATCTTGGAAGTAAGAGCAGGAGCGGGAGGGGAAGAAGCATCACTTTTTGCAGAGGAGCTTGCTCGTATGTACGCTCGATACGCAGAGATCAGGGGTTGGAGTATGGCTGTGGTAGATGAGTCTCGAAGTGCTGTAGGTGGCTACAAAGAAGCGGCATTTGAGATTAGAGGGAAAGATGTCTACAAGCTCTTGAGATATGAGACAGGAGTGCACCGAGTTCAGAGAGTGCCTGCAACAGAAAAAATGGGCCGTGTGCACACCTCTACCGCCTCTGTCGCGATACTTCCAGTACGAAAAAAAACAAATATTTATATAAATCCAACTGACCTCGAGATGGAGTTTTCTCGTTCAGGAGGAGCGGGAGGGCAAAACGTAAACAAGGTGGAAACTGCGGTGCGTATTATCCACAAACCAACAGGGCTCGACGTGCGTTCTACGGCAGAGCGAAGTCAGCTTAAAAACCGAGAAAAGGCTCTCTCTATTTTGACTGCAAAGCTCCAGGTCCTCAAAGACGAGCAGGAGGCTAAGAAGTACTCAGCTGACCGTAAAGACCAGGTGGGAACAGCTGACCGTTCTGAGAAGATACGTACATACAATATCCTCCAAGACCGTATTACAGACCATCGTATTCGAGTTTCTTGGCACAATATCACCAAGATCCTGGCAGGAGAAATAGAGCCTGTTTTAGAGGCTTTTAAGGACTTTAACGGGGAGGCTGTGGAAGGAACAGAGGGGGAAGATTAATGATTAAAGATTGAGGATTAATGAATAAGAAAAAGACTCGTTTCCCATTCCTTAATCTTTAATCCTGCTACCTTAATCTAACCCAGTCTTCTCCGTAATAGATAATAATTAACTGTTACCCAACTGATTAGATCTGAGGTCCACCGAGTTTCCTTTGGATATCATACATCGAGGTTTTCAATCGTTCAATTTCTTTCTTTAAAATCAGAGGATTAAGTTGAGAATG
>JAPLZY010000005.1 GCA_026394775.1 Candidatus Zambryskiibacteriota bacterium | reverse complement strand
GTAACTGGTCTATCGTAGAGAGATACGTCAAGAACCAAGGGAAACACAATGAAAAGACGCTTACATTGTGGTAACATTGAAATACAAGTGGCATGAGGCATGCAATACCCTGCGGTCTCTGCCGCAGGGTTGTTTATTATATTTCATATATGTATTTAAAATCGATAGAAATCACCGGATTTAAATCTTTCGCCAAAAAGAGCGATCTTACTTTTGCATCCAAAGTTTCTTCCATCGTAGGTCCCAATGGTTCAGGTAAATCAAACATTGCTGAAGCATTTCGTTTTGTGCTCGGAGAGCAGTCAATGAAGTCGATGCGTGGGAAAAAAGGAGAGGATATGATCTGGAACGGCTCATCTGAAATGCCGAAAGCAGGGAAGGCATCGGTGAAAGTGGTGTTTGATAACTCAAGTCGTTTTTTACCACTCGATTTTTCTGAGGTCACTCTCGAGCGTGTGGTGCACCGAGACTCGGTCAATGAATATTATATAAACGGCTCGCAAGTACGCCTCCGTGACGTTATTGAGCTTTTGGCAGGGGCGCATATTGGAGCCTCGGGGCACCACATCATTTCTCAAGGAGAGGCTGATAAGATATTGAATGCATCGGTACGTGAACGAAAAGGGATGATCGAGGAAGCACTTGGTCTCAAAATATATCAATACAAGAAAATAGAGAGTATTAAAAAACTTGAGAAGACTCGTGAAAATATTGGACAAGTGGAGTCACTAAGGCGGGAGATCGCTCCGCATATTCGCTATCTTAAAAAACAAGTAGAAAAGGTTGAAAAAGCGATTGAATTTAAAAATGAACTTCTGGGGCTTTCAGTAGAGTATTTGAAACGAGAAGATGATTATATAAAACAAGCTCATCAAGAGATAGTAGAAAAGAAAACACCACTTCTTGGCGAACATCGACAAGTACTGGTTTCAATAGAAACAGTAAAAGAGCATTTGAAAAATGCGGAACATAAAGATGCAAAAAGTTCTGAGCTCATTTCCCTTGAGGAATCTATCTTTACTATTCGTCAGAGGAAAGATACCGCAGTGCGTGATATTGGCCGTATCGAAGGAGAGATTTCTTCTCAAATGCGTTTGATCAAAAAGCAGGAAGAGCTGGCACGAAGTAACGAATGGAAGACTGTTCAATTGCGGGCAGTGGAAGATTTGCATGCACAGGTGTTTGACCTCATTGGAGACCTAGAGCATGCCACAGACCAGCAGAAAATATCTTCATCTATACAGACGGTGAAAGGACTGCTCAAAGCTTTTGTTGAAATGCACCGAGATACAGTAGATACAACTTTGATTAAAGAAGCAGAATCTGAAATACAAAAACTTGGAGATGAGAGAAGTGTGTTAGAGAAAAATATTGACGCCGTGTCTCGAGAAGAAAATGAAGCGAGAGCTCAGTATGAGGCATTGAAGCATTCTATAGAAAAAGAAAAAGATACAAACAGAGAGGCTGAA
The DNA here is from genome assembly GCA_026394775.1 of Candidatus Zambryskiibacteriota bacterium. GTDB lineage: Bacteria > Patescibacteriota > Minisyncoccia > Phycocordibacterales > DATDWN01 > UBA910. The sequence goes on along the minus strand of JAPLZY010000005.1, from coordinate 5,784 downwards.
AAAGAACTCTTTGTTCTTATGTCGCGTGAGCAAAATATTCTTTCTGATATCAAAACATACGAAACGCAAGAGTCGAGAGTGCGGATACTTGAAGATGATTTTAAAAGAGAGTTGACTGAGCTTTCGATGCTTTTAGGAAGAGATGTTCTCGCATTTGGAGAGAAGCATTTTGAACTACGTGAAGGAAGAGAGGCACAAGAAGAGCGAAGAAGAAAAATTGAGAAAATAAAAATCAGGCTAGAAGATTCAGGAGGGGTCGGTGGAGGGGAGACTGTAAAAGAATATGAAGAGGCACTCGAACGAGATCAGTTTCTAGAGCGAGAGCTTACTGACCTTTCGAGTACAGCAGAGTCTCTCGGAATCTTAATCGGAGAACTTGATACAAAAATCGCTTCAGAATTTACTGTAGGAGTGGAGAAGATCAATCGGCAATTTTCAGAGTACTTTGCAATGATGTTTGGTGGCGGAGAAGCAAAGCTTTCGGTGATCCGAGAACAGCGAGCAAAAAAGAAATCCGACCTTGATGACCTTTCCCCTACACCAGGTATAGGGGAAGATGAGGAGGTTGAGGAAGGTGAGGCGGGGATTGATATTGAAGTCTCGCTTCCACGTAAGAAAGTAAAGGGGCTTATTATGCTTTCAGGAGGAGAACGAGCACTGACTTCAATCGCACTTCTTTTTGCTGTCTCTCAGGTAAACCCTCCGCCGTTTATTATTCTCGACGAGACCGATGCAGCACTCGATGAAGCAAACTCTCGCAAGTATGGAGACATGATCGAAACACTTTCAAAGTTTTCACAGCTTATTGTAATCACACACAACAGAGAGACTATGTCTCGTGCAGGAGCGCTCTATGGAGTGACTATGGGACAGGGAGGGGTTTCGAAACTGCTCACTGTTTCTTTTGAAGATGCTGTGGCAGTGGCGAAGTAGGTGCTGAAAAGTTCCAGTTGTCTACAGGTTGTAGACAACTGAGGTTGTGACATTTTGTCACGGGTTGAATGAACTGTCGATAAGTTGTCGACAATTCAAATCATTAAAATCATGAAAAAAGAAAATAACAATCCAATAGACAGTACAAAAATCTCTCTTTTTAAAGGCAAGCAAATTAGAAAAACCTTGTATCAAGGAGAGTGGTGGTTTTCGGTGATTGATGTAGTAGAAGCGCTCACCGACAGTTCCGAGCCTAGAAAATACTGGACTGCAATGAAAGCTAGAGTGAATAGTGAGAGCGAATTTCAACTGTCTACAATTTGTAGACAGTTGAAATTGGTAGCTCCAGATGGAAAAATGCGCGAAACCGACTGTGCAGACACAGAAGGTATGTTTCGGATTATCCAATCAATTCCGTCTCCAAAAGCTGAACCTTTCAAGCGATGGCTTGCTAAGGTTGGTTTTGAGCGAGTGCAAGAAATAGAAAACCCTGAACTTGCAACAAAGAGAACTCGGATGCTCTACAAGCTTAAAGGTTATAGTGAGGACTGGATAGAAAAGCGTATGCGAGGCATTGCTATTCGTGAAGAACTGACGGATGAGTGGAAGAAGAGAGGAGTAAAAGATAATCAGGAATATGAAATACTGACAGCAGAAATTTCCAAAGCGACTTTTGGTGTGACTCCGAGTGAATATAAAAAACTCAAAGGTTTGAAGCGAGAAAATTTACGAGACCATATGGATGACTTTGAGCTCATTTTCAATATGCTTGGTGAACGTGCCACGACAGAAATTCACAGAACTGAAAACTCCAAAGGAGTGCCTAAATTAAAAAGTGATGCAAAAGCAGGAGGTGATATTGCAGGTGGTGCACGAAAGAAACTAGAAGAGCGTCTAGGAAGATCTGTAGTGACAAAGGAGAATTTTCTTAAAAATCCTGAAGATAAAAAGAAACTTTCAAATTTATAATATGTAAAATATATGCTCCCAAGTGGTACTATTCGAAAAATGGGTCAGTATTATAGAAATACTCCGGAATATAGGGAGGAGGTTCTTCGTGCTAAAAAGGAGTTTTTTGGTTACGAGGATACGAGTTTTATAGATACAGACCAACCGCTTTTTAATGAATGGATGGTTTATGATTTTAAATTTTCAGATGGAAAAGGTATGCTAGAAAAATTTTACCATGAAAATCCACTCAGTATTCCTCTGTATCGTAGAGAAATTTATAGATCTTTGTTTGAGAATTATTATGGATTATTTCAAATACTAGAAGTTAAACCCTTTGTAGGTTTGGTACTGAAGAGACTATCTGACGGTAAACAATTTGAAGTATCTGAATTTTCAGCAACCATGGGTACAGCAATAGATGATGTTTTTATCACTCGAGTTGCTTGAGTGATGGATCATTATGAACTAGTAGGTTCAGATACAAAAGTAATAAAATTAAGTGAATCAAAAAATAGTACAGAGAAGAAAAAGTATCTAGAAAAAACATTACCAAGTGTAAAAATGGATACACCAAAAGACGCAGTTGGATTTTTGAATAATCTCTAGTTTATGAAATTAAAGAATAATAAATTCAAAAAAGCACGAGGAGGGTATTCACGTCTTTTACAGATTTCTTGTCGGAAATGCAATTCAGTAATTTGCATGTACCAAAAATACGGACCTGGTGATCTCCGACGAATGTATTTGGATCGTATTATTGATCCTCAAGTGTTAGTTGCAAGGAAAGATTTCACTTGCCAAAAAGATCACTTGTTGGGTGTAAAAATTATTTGGGAAAAAGAGAATCGTCCGGCATTCAGACTATTTGTTGATTCGGTAAATAAAAAGATAGTTAAATTCGAAGACTATGAAGATATTATGTTGGTAAAAATTACTGAAGAACGCCTTAAGACAAAAGAAAAACTTCTCACGCATAAGCAAGTTTGGGGTAATTAAAAAACCTACATCAAATGTAGGTTTTTTAATTATTTCACAATCGCATAGTCGAGTAGCCTCTTTTCGAGATCTGCAGAGATTACCTTAAATTTAACAGTATCTCCAAGGGTGATTTTTTTGCCAGTTTTTTGTCCGGTGATTGAATATGTCTTTGGATTAAAATCAAAGAAATCTTCAAAGAGGGTACCAAGGTCTTTTGTTTTCATCATTCCTTCGCATTTGGTTTCTTTTTCTTCGATATAGATACCCCAGTCGGTTACGCCAGTAATACTACCCACAAACTCTTCACCCACATGCTCCTGCATGTATTCAACCTGTTTGTATTTAATAGAGTCTCGTTCAGCACCTGACGCTTGTTTTTCACGGTCAGAACATTCCATACTTACTTTTTCATAATAGGCAAATTCATCTTGCCCGATCTTTCCATGCTCAAGTTCACGCTGGAGGAGTCGATGTACCACAAGGTCAGGGTATCGACGGATCGGTGATGTGAAGTGTGCGTAATAGGTAAAGCCGAGGCCAAAATGCCCGATGTTTTTAGTAGAGTAGATCGCTTTGGCCATTGAGCGAATGGTTGCAGTCTTGATCAGTTCTTCATTTGGATTACCTTCCACTTGTCGAAGAAGAGTGTTGATATCTTTTGCGGTTACTTCACCGTCTTTTACTTTGAGTTCAAAACCAAGTGCTTTGAGAAATGTTGCCAAGTCTTCAATGCGCTCTTTGTTTGGCGCATCGTGAATACGATATACAGACTGTGCACCTTTACGATTTGGCTGTTCGTTTGATTTGAAAATATATTCAGCAACTTCGCGGTTTGCAAGAAGCATATATTCTTCGATCATGCGGTGTGTGTCTTTTCTTTCTTTTCGGTATACCTTGATCGGCTTGCCCGCATCGTCCAATACAAATTTTACCTCATCAGTTTCAAAGTTGATTGCTCCGTTTTCAAATTTCTTTTTTTCAAATATTTTTGCAATCTCTCGCATGATAGAGAGGTCGTCGTGGTGAGGGCCCTCTCCTTTGTCGAGTACTTCCATAGCTTCTTTATATGAAAAACGGTGGTCAGAGTGAATGATTGTTTTACCAAACCATTTATCCTGTATCTCTCCTTTGCGAGTGATGTGGAACACGGCAGAGAAAGTGTATTTGTCTTCGTGTGGGTTGAGCGAACAGAGGTCGTTTGAAAGAATCTCTGGAAGCATGGGTATGGTACGGTCTACGAGATAGACTGAAAGAGCGCGTCGGCGACCCTCGGCGTCCAAGAGTGTTCCTGGACGAACAAAGTGAGACACGTCTGCAATATGCACTCCGATTTCGTAAAGGTCAGGCCCGATGGTTTTAATAGAAAGTGCGTCGTCAAAGTCTTTTGCATCTGCAGGGTCAATAGTGAAGGTGAGTACATCGCGCATGTCTCGACGCACTTTTACTTGTTCCGCAATTACTTCGGGGCGAGCCTCCTCTTCTTTTATTTTTTCCGCCTCTTCATCAACTCCATCAGGGAATTCGATTTGAAAACCTTTTTCGTAGACAATAGCTTGCATCTCGGTATTGTGTTCTCCTTTTTTTCCGATCACACGCACGACTTCTCCATGAGGAGCAGTTTCTTTATCTGACCAACTTGTTACTTTCACTACTACTTTCATTCCGGGTTCTGCAAAACCGAGGGTGCCCTTTTGGAGTACAATATCAGTGTACATTCGACGGTCATCGGGGATCATGTAAAACATATCACCATGGCTTTCTACTACTCCTACAAATTCCATTCGTGCACGAGAGATTACTTTGACTACTTCACCTTGGACCTTGCCCCACATGAGTTCGGGTCGACGTCGTACCTCCACGGTATCTCCTGGGAATGCTTTGTTGAGGAATTCTTTTTGGATTTCAATCGCATCTTCTGCGGTTGTTGGTTTCTCCGCACCTTCTTTGAGAGGAATATTAAAATACCCGGTGCCTTTACCAGAAATGGAAAGGGGGCCAGTGAGCGTTTCTTTTGTATCTATAGACATATGGGATACTATACCAGATTAGATGAATTTTAGGTATAATGTTTTTATTATGGAAAAATTTAATTTTAGTCAGATTCCTGTAGAGACAAATGAAGAAGAGAGTTTGTATGAAGGGAGGTTGGAGAATTTATGGGAAGAATATGGTTTTCCAGGAAAACCGCCAAGAAAAGGTACTGAAGCTGAAAATAGGTTGCTCGAAAAGTGTCGCATGCATAGCAGTATCCTTGTTGCAGGTCACGCAAGATCTGTACAACATAAAAATCTTACTGAGAGAACGATCTCTGATAGCGACCAGCGAAAACTTCATAATGAGATCGCGGTCATGGTTATGGGAAAAAAACGTTCAGGAATGGATGAATCAACTGCTCGTGCAATTGCAAATTTTGCATTTGAATACGCACGAGGACTTACATTTAAAGATTTTATAGAATTTAAAACAGATAAGTTTGATATGCGGTAAAGTAAAAAGGTGAGACCATCATGGTCTCACCTCGGTGTAGATAAACGTTTTCCCTTCATAGAGTACCGTGGTCGTCACAGTTCCGTCTCCATTATTATATTCACTAGATCGCGCTAGTGGAGACAAACAAAGAACATTCAATTCGTCTTCTTCGAGAGGATATACCTCGCGTTCGCCCCACTCAGAGACGAGTTTTTTAATCAAATCTTCAGTATTCATTCAGCAGACATTATATACTATATAATAGACTGTGTCAACTATATGTTGGGTCGGCGCACACTTTTGAGCTTTTTGCGTAATAGATAATAATTAACTGTTACCCAACTGATTAGATCTGAGGTCCACCGAGTTTCCTTTGGATATCATACATCGAGGTTTTCAATCGTTCAATTTCTTTCTTTAAAATCAGAGGATTAAGTTGAGAATGTTCTATTC
>JAPLZY010000011.1 GCA_026394775.1 Candidatus Zambryskiibacteriota bacterium | reverse complement strand
GAAATGTATTTTAATCACAAACCGAGGGAGTGTTTGGGTGGCAGAACCTCATACGAAGTGATGATGGAAAAAGAGTGTGGTATGCTGATTGAATCATTAACCGTTAACTTTCCTGTTCGTATTGAGGGGTAGGGAGAGGATAGCTTTCTCCTCAAACACATTACTATTTTTATTGCACATGTCAATATCTGTGGTTTTTGTATTGTGTGGTATATTTTTTATATGAATCGAACATATATTGGAGATCTAAGTAGTCATGCAGGCGAAACTGTCTGTATTAAAGGTTGGGTAGCAGTGAGACGTGACCAAGGGAAAATGGTCTTTATGGACCTGCGAGATAAGTCGGGCCTTATTCAAGGTGTAGTGCTTCCAAACCACATGGAGGCTATTGAAGCTGCAAAAGAAATCCGAACTGAATGGGTGGTTGCCATCACCGGTATTGTAAACAAACGACCTGAGAAAAATATCAAAGCAGGTGTGGTCAATGGTGACATTGAGCTTGAGATTACGGGAATCGAAGTGCTCAATAAATCTGAAACTCCGCCGTTTGATATCGGCTCTGACACACGAGAGATCAATGAAGAAATTCGACTCACTCATCGCTATGTAGACTTGCGTTCAGATCGAATGCAGAAAAACCTCCGTGCACGACACAAAGTGATTAAGCTCATCAGAGACGAGCTTGATGCCGATGGTTTTATTGAAGTGGAAACTCCGATATTGACCAAATCCACTCCTGAGGGTTCTCGTGACTACGTAGTACCTGCTCGCCTTTATCCTGGTCAGTTTTACGCTCTTCCACAGTCTCCACAGCAGTACAAGCAGCTTCTGATGACAGCTGGTGTAGAAAAATATTTCCAGATTGCTCGATGTATGCGAGATGAAGATACTCGTGGAGACAGACAACCTGAGTTTACACAGCTCGACCTTGAAATGAGTTTTGTAGAACAAGAAGATGTCATTGCACTCAATGAAAAACTTTTGATTAAAATTGTAGAAACGTTGTATCCAGAAAAGAAAATACAGCAGATCCCATTTCCTCGACTTTCATATACGGAAGCAATGGAGAAATATAATTCTGATAAGCCGGACCTTCGAGAAAACAAAGAAGATTCAAATCTTTTGGCATTTTGTTGGGTAGTTGAATTTCCATTTTTCGAAAAGACAGATACAGGGGCTTGGACTTTCACTCACAACCCTTTTTCACGACCGAAACCTGAACATGTAGAGTGGTTGATGAATAAAGAAAACATTGGAGACATTTTGACAACTCAGTACGATGTGGCTCTCAATGGATTTGAAATTGGTGGAGGATCAATCAGAAACCACGATCCAGAAGCATTGAAAAAAGTATTTGAAATCATGGGGCATACACCTGAAGCAATTGAAAGAAACTTCGGTCACATGCTCAAAGCCTTTGGACTCGGCACACCTCCGCATGGAGGTATTGCGTGGGGACTCGACCGCCTCCTCATGCTTCTCCAAAACGAACCAAACATCCGAGAAGTGATCCCTTTTGCCAAAACAGGAGAGGGAAGAGACCCAATGATGCAGTCACCAGCAGAGATATCTGTCGAGCAGATGTTGGAACTCAATATCACGAGTATCAAAAAGAAAATGTAAGTAAAAAAAAGACCATTGACAAATAGTCTTTTTTTGTTTATTGTAAAAAAGCAATGAAAAATTGTGCAACACAGCTGAATATGCGAAAAACCAACGGAGGCATTTCTGTCTTTGGGTATTTTACCTATATTTCTGTGTTGCCACGGCTCCTGTAGTCGAACATTCTCTTTATTCTCCTAAAGAATCCGTGGCTTTACAGAAGGCTACGGTTTTTTTGTAAAGCATGTTCTTTAAATCAACCTTGCCCATGGCAACCCTTTGGCAAAAAAAGAGGAAAATAAAATGTCTGACTTAGTTGAGAAAATCGAGAAAAAAGAACCTGTTGTGTTTTTGAGTGGTAAACGCATTTATATGCGTCCTGTCGAACTCGCCGATGCGCCTGTTTTGCAACGGTACGCAAATGACCCTGATGTTCGACGAATGGTCAGTAACCAATTTCCACACTCTTTGATTTCTGAAGAAGAGTGGATTAAAAAAATATCGAAAGATAATACAAAAGAAGTTATTCTTGCTATTGTCCTCAAGGAGATTGATCAAGTAATCGGTGTCATGGGCTTGCACGCTATCAATTGGAAAGATCGTACTGCTACTACCGGAGCACTCATCGGAAAAGAAGAGTGGCGAGGGAAAGGGTATGGTACAGAAGCAAAAATGCTTCTCCTCAACCATGCCTTTAATGAACTGAATTTACGAAAAATTAGTTCAGCTGCACTCGAATTTAATGGATTAAGCTTGGGCTTTAATGCTAAATGTGGGTACAAGGAAGAAGGTCGTCAAAAGAAGCACGTCTTCGTCAGTGGTGGCTATAGTGACCTTGTTCTCACAGCTGTATTCCGAGAAGATTTTCTGCCTTTGTGGCAGGTATATAAACGAGACCATCTCTCATAACCATTCGCCCTAGGGTACCCCTAGGGCGGATTTTGAAAAAAAATGTAGACGTGAACTCATGCCAGACGTGAGTTTTTTCTTGTTTGCTCCTGTGGATAACCATCCACATGATGGTCCCCATCAAACACCCATCATTAGGTGTGGATAACCCCACCCCCCACATATGATATACTGAACCTATGAAAACATCTCTCCACGCCCTCACCCTACTCTCTCTCTCTCTCTCTTAATCCTTCCGATCTCAGCTAGTGCCCAATCTAAATCAGAAATCATCACCCTACAAACCTTTCTCGAAGAGAAAGGTTTCCTCATCATCCCTCCCACTGACACAAAAGGTAACTTCGGTCCAAAAACAAAGTCAGCACTCATAGAGTATCAAAAGAGTGTTAATCTCCCTGCCCAAGGTATATATGGAGCACAAACGAAGGCAAAGATGAAAGAAACAGGAGTATCTACTCCTGTTTCTTCTGCTCCTGTATCATCACAATCAACTCCTTCTTACGTTACTGAAGACAAACTGAATCAAGTAGTTAATTCACTCAAACAATCACTCATTGTTCAGTCTAATGGATACTCCACACCTGCATCTAACTTCCAAGCTATTGCACTCTCTCAGAAGATTGATCAGTTGACGAATACGGTTATCAATACGCCGACGATTACCAATGCTTCTCTTGCAGGAACTCTATCTCTTGGTTCTGCTCTCTCTGTTGCCAATGGAGGAACAGGAGCGAATAGTGTGGAGGGGGTGAGGAGTGTGTTGGGATTAGGGTATGCGAGTACTGTCAACATTACTTCTGTAACAAATATTGCTACATGGGGGGATAGTCTAACAGCAAGTTCAGGAGGAAGTGGCACAACATACCCTAACAAGTTAAGTGATTTTACTGGACGTACTGTTTACAACGGTGGAGTGGGAGGGGAATCGAGTACTTCAATCAAGTTGCGTATGATTGCAGATAATGTAAGGCGTGATTGGGGGACAATTATTTGGGTAGGAAGAAATAACTATAGTGATCCCGTTACTGTCAAAGCCGACATTGCTGCTATGGTTGCAAGTTTGGGGCATACACGATATTTGGTGCTATCAATACTTAATGGTACAGGTGAATTAAGTGGCAGTGCTAAATATAATACAATTATTCAACTTAATAATGATCTCGCTACAATTTATGGGTCTCATTATGTTGATGTGCGTTCGTATCTTGTATCTCAATATAATTCAGGAATTCCTCAAGACGTGACTGACCGTGCAAATGATGTACCACCTTCTTCTTTACGCTCAGATTCACTTCATTTAAATGCTGCTGGATATACTGCCGTGGCAAATAAGGTGTACCAAAACATAAGCTTGTTAAATCAACTTACGTCAGATGCAAGTACGCGCCTGCTTACGACAGCTGATGTGGTTAATTTGCTCACTAGTCCACCTGTAGCTATTGGAAGTATCCTACCAAATCGTGCTATTTTTAGTACCCTTGCGGTTGGCACATCCACACCCCAAGGATCAGTCATCTTTCAAACAGGAAATGGTTCTGTACTTCTTAACTCTAATGCTTCTTCAACAACAGCAGGATTTCAAGGGGAATTTGGCAATCCTTTACTTGGTCAAAGTGGAGGTTTTCGCTTTAACAAAAATTCTGGATCCGCTGGGGATAAAATTTTTTCTACGTATCATTCAAACAGTGGCTCAGAATTTTACCAAGAAGTTGTTTCTGCTGCAGCCACAAAATTTATCTTTACATCAGGAAATATAGGAGTCGCCACTACAACGCCAGATGCACGTTTGAGTATACGTGGAAGTATATCAGGAAAATCTTTCAATGTGTACGATGCTTTTAATACAGAAACTCTCACTGTACTTGATAGTGGTAATATAGGGATTGGTTCAAGTTCCCCTTCTGCAAAACTTTCTGTAAGAGGTGGAGGTGCGGGGACAGGTAGAGCATTGGCTGTATCAAACTCATCAAATGTGGAGAAATTTACTGTACTTGATAACGGAAATGTAGAGGTTGGGACAATGGTACCAAGCGGTAACCTGGAAGTGTGGGGTAATACACCCAGTATGAAATTAACTCAGAATCCAGGTCTTCCCGGAAGTTCTCTTTTTAGTGTCTCCGCAGCTGGTGGGACTGGAAATACAGCCGGTATTTCTTTGGGGAATGCTTATGTATATCAAGATACAAATGGAGGGCATGTTGCTTTTGGAAGCGATCGAGTGCTTGCCAATGCTAAAGTTACTATATATACAATAGGTACTGCTTCTATGATAACTTCTGGCAACGTCGGAGTCGCTTCCACCACCCCCTGGCGCACCCTCTCCATCACCGGCACCGTCGGTTTCGACGGCCTCACCGCAGGTGCAGGTGCAAGCTCCCTCTGTCTCTCAGCCAACAAAGAAGTCACATACTCAGCAGGAGCAACCTGTACGGTATCATCAGGTAGATTTAAGTACGACATAACATCTGCATCTACTGGACTTGAGTTTGTAAACAAACTCCGTCCAGTAACATTTAAATACAATAAAACATCGGAGTACCTGGAGAACAGTTTGGATTCATCGCAGAAGAAGTAGAACTTCTTGATCCGAGACTTGTAGTACATGATACAGAAGGACTTCCTTTCTCTGTAAGATATGAGAACTTGACTGCTGTGCTCGCGAAGGCGATACAAGAATTGAGTGCAAAGGTTGAAGGAATTATTTCGTGGTTTAGCGTGAGAGACAACAACCTTTGTATTGATGACGTGTGTGTGACCAAAGATCAGTTTAAACAGATTTTGATCAATGGGGGAGCAACTCAAACCCAGCCTGCCGCAGCCGCTTTGCCTTCTGTAGAGCCTACCCCAGAACCTTCTTCTGAAGAAGTGGTTGTTGAAGAGCCTGTAACTACACCCGCTCTCGAAGAAACTGTACCTGCAGAACCCGTAGTAACTCCTGAAGTTTCAGAAACAGAATAGTCTGTACAATTCGTTTTAGAAAATATACATTTCAAGATATAATAGGGAGGTGGATACTTTAACCTACAGCGTAAAAACAGATGTTTTTGAAGGGCCACTAGATGCGCTTCTTTCAATGATTGAAAAAAGAAAGCTTCAGATCAATGATATTTCTCTTTCAAAGGTCGCAGATGATTATGTGACATATGTGAGGAGTCAGGTAGATTTTCCTTTGGCAGATTCTGCTTCATTTATTTTAGTAGCATCGACTCTTGTGTTGATCAAGTCAAAATCTCTGCTTCCGACACTTTCTCTTTCTGAAGAAGAAGAAAAAAGTATCGACGATTTGGAGCATCGACTCAAAGTACATCAAGAATTTAAACAAAAAGCAGAAGTGCTCAAAAAACTTTTTGGACAAAGTATACTCTTTGGAGCGCTTCCAAAAAAGCAAACACAAGTGGTGTTTGCACCTGACTGCAAGACTACTCAAATTGATCTTCACCATGCAATACGGAAAGTTTTAGTGGCTATGCCGAAAGTTGAAATAATGCCTCGTACTGTCGTGAAGAAAATCATCAGTCTCGAAGAAGCGATTGTCAGTCTTACGGATCGTATTTCTCGGAGTTTGAAGTTAAATTTCCGGGAGTTTGCGGGTGTCGGGAAAGCAGAAAAAGTGGCGGTGGTGGTCAATTTCCTCGCAATGCTTGAGCTGGTAAAGCAGGGGGTGATACAGGTAAAACAGGAGAGGGCTTTTCAAGATATAGAAATGGAGACTAGTATTGTGGGGGTTCCCCGTTACTAAGCTTCAAAATTTGGCAAATTTCGTTGTTAGACTTCAAAAAATAATTCTCACCGTACAACTGTCCCTTACAGGGACTGTACACCTTTTACATCTGAGTACAGATGATCAAGGTCTTGCGAAGTGATAAAATCACTTCTCACGCCTTAAATTATTTTTCTTGTCTGCCTAGAACTTTGCTCAAATTTTGAACCTGAAATGGTATAATGAAATCATAATGGAACAAAAAATCGAATCAATTTTATTTTACAAAAACGAACCTGTCTCTGCGACAGAGCTTTCAGAGTGGCTGGAGGTTTCTCTTGATGAGGTGATGCTGGGGATCGAGTCTCTCAAACAGTCACTTTTGGGACGTGGAGTGGTTTTGCTTGAAAACAGGGGAGAATATTCTCTTGCCACAGCACCCTTGTCTGCAGGTTTGATAGAAAAGATAGTAAAAGACGAGCTTTCAAAAGACCTTTCAACAGCATCTCTTGAGACTCTTGCTGTGGTAATATACAAGGGTCCGGTCACCCGAAAAGAGATTGAGTATATTAGAGGAGTAAATGTTTCTTTTTCTCTCCGAAATCTTTTACTTCGAGGACTTATTGAAAAAGTGTCGAGCAAGCTTGATGAGCGTATCTTTCTCTATACTCCAAGTATCGATGCATTAAAATACCTCGGAGTCACTTCGGTCAAAGAGCTTCCCGGATATGAAGAAGTGGTGCGTCAGCTCAGTGATCGTACGCAAACAGAAAACACACAAGAAGAATAATGGAACAACCTGAACAAAAAAATAATCTAAGCATCCCTTTGGTTGCTTTCAATATCTCACTTGTCGCTCTTGTATTAAGCTTGGGTCTTTTAATTTATAAGATTGATACAAAAAAACAAGATACAATAGCGACAGTAGATTTTAAAAAAGAAAGTGTTTTTGTAGAGCCTCGTGTAGAAGCAAAATCTTACGTAATCTGGGATATTAATGAAAAAAAAGTCATCGCTGAAAAAAATGCTGATACAATACGGCCCCTTGCATCGGTAACTAAAGTTATGTCTGCATTTGTGGCACGAGAAATGCTTCCAAAGGAAAGTGAGATTGTTATTCGAAAAGAGTTTTTACAGGAAGACGGCGACAGTGGTCTACGAGACGGTGAAGTATTTAAACTTTCGGACTTACTGGATCTGTCACTCATAGTTTCTTCAAATGATGGAGCTCGAGCTATTGCTTCTGTTGCAGGGGCGTTTCGACAAGGAAATAGAGACTACACGCTCGGTCGTGCCGAGTTTATTAAACAAATGAACTTTAAAGCACGTGAACTCGAACTTGCGACACTTTCTTTTACCAATGAAACAGGGCTCGATAATACAAACGGTACAACAGGGGGAATCGGTTCTGCACTGGATACCGCAAAACTTTTTGGAATCGTCCTTTCAGAATATCCCGACCTTCTCGAGGCGACACATAAAGAAACTGAAGAAGTGTATTCTGCACAATATGTTCATACCGCAATAAATACAAACACTTCTCTTGGTGATATTCCAAACATAATCGGGTCCAAAACTGGTCTTACGGCGATGGCAGGAGGGAACTTGGTTGTGGTATTTGATGCAGGTTTTGGAAAGCCAATTGCTATTGTGGTGCTCGGCTCTACAACAGAGGGACGGTTTACGGATGTGGTTAGTCTCGCTTCTTCAACTCTACAGTATATAAATCAGTAGGAAAAGAGCGCCCCTGAAAGGAGGCGCTCTTGCTGGTTTAGTTACGATTATGCGGCACGTGCGGGGACGAGTTTTTCTTCGCCGTACACTGGATGCCAGGTGCTCTGCGGGAAAAGGGGTTCCCTTTCGATTGTGAAGGGAACCATCTCTTGTTCGTCTCTTACATACAAAGTGAGGTCAAGATGGCTGGTTGCCATAGCTCGGGTGATTTCAGCAGCATTGGCGCCATCGCGGACCCCGATTTGCCCTGTGCCAATGCGGACAATTGAGAAGTTTTTGCAATACCAGGCGTGGGCCGGGTTTTGCTGAGTTTGCCACAGGTAGTCCAATCCAAGACGCACCCACTTTTCAGAATCTTCCCACCCGCCGAAGCCGATCTTGTGACAGATCAGCATGTGAAGCATTCGGTCCCGATCATATTGAAAATTTAACACCGATCCGAGTTGTAAAGGGTGGGTTGGCTTTATGTCTCTGATGTAGGGTATCCACTGTGCCGTCACGTCTTCCAAGGTGTCGTTCATTCCAATAATGAAGCTGTTGGGGTTTTTCCTGCTTCGAATGTCTCCAGTTTTTACATCTATGATCATACGTTCTCCTTTGTACAGCGATTTTCTATATACATTTATACATAAAAACTATTATTTTGTCGATATTTTGGTCAAAAGCCACTTTTCGATTATACTTAAAACTTAGGAAATAACGTTTTAACTTATGTGTGGAATAGCCGGCGTCATAGGCGCAACAACAACTAAAAAAGAGGAATTGATCACCAAAATGACCGAGGTGATACATCATCGGGGACCAGACCAGGATGGCTTTTTTTGTGATCAAAATGTTGGTCTCGGTATGCGCAGGCTTTCTATTATCGATATCTCTGCAGGTAAACAACCTATCGAAAATGCTGACAGCTCTCTTCTCATTTTCTTTAATGGTGAGATCTACAACTACAAAGAACTCAGAGCCGAGCTTTTGGCAGAAGGGCGGATATTTAAAACACATTCTGATACTGAAGTTATCTTGCAAATGTACGAAGCACATGGACCAAAGTCAGTCTCGCGACTACGGGGGATGTTTGCTTTTTCGATTTATAATAAACATACAGGTAAGCTTTTTATTGCCCGTGACTTTTTTGGTATTAAGCCTTTGTACTATTGGAAGCCCGCCTCATCGAATGGTGAAATCAAAGCATTTGGATCTGAAATCAAAAGTATTCTTGAGCACCCCGAATATAAAAAAGAGGTCAATCATGAAGCGGTATTCAACTACCTGCGTTTTCAATACAACCCAATTAAAGAAACTTTTTTTAAGGATATTTTCACGCTTGCGCCAGGACACACTCTTACTATCGACACGAAAGCGGGTACTCATAAGATAGAGCAGTATTGGGATTTTTCTTTTGCACCAGATAACACTCGAGATCTAGAGGAAACTAAAAAAGAAATTGTCGATACGCTCCGAGATTCTGTGGCTCACCACATGATCAGTGAAGTGCCTGTCGGTTCTTTTCTTTCGGGAGGAGTCGATAGTTCTATTATCGCTACACTCATGAATGAAGTGATCCAAAAAGAAAAACCTGGAAGTAAGAACTCTACATTTACAGTAGGTTTTGATGTGTTAACTGAAGGAAAAGAAGCGGCCACCACCTCAGACTTTCTAGGTACCGACCATACAGAAGTCACTATTGACCCGTCTACGTACTGGAGTGTGCTCCCAAAGCTTGTGTGGCATTTTGACGAACCTGTGGCAGACCCTTCGGCAATCGCACTCTACTTTGTTGCTAAGGAAGCGCGGAAAAAAGTGACCGTGGTACTCTCAGGGGAAGGTGCAGATGAACTGTTTGGTGGGTACAATATTTACTTACAGCCAATCGACCAAAAAAGTCTTTCTTGGATACCAGCTTGGTTTCTCAAAGTCCTCACAGCAATGCCATTTGAATTTTGGGGTAAAAACCATGCAAAACGAGCGCTTCAAAAACTTGAGGACTGGTATATAGGAAATGCATCGATTTTTACAAATTCTCAAATCAAAAAACTGTGGAAAGGGGAGCAACCACCGAAACACTCGCTTGCACCACTTTATGAAAAAGCTCAAGGAAATGGAACCGCGAGTGATTCAGAGAAAATGCAATACATCGACATACACACCTGGCTTGTGGGAGATATTTTGGCAAAAGCAGACAAGATGACCATGGCAAACTCACTCGAGCTTCGTGTACCGTTTTTGGATATTGAGGTAACAAAGCTTGCGCGCACTTTACCAGATTCTTTTAAGTGGAAAAACGGCGTGACAAAGTATGCACTCAGAGAAGCCTTCAAAGGTATTATTCCCGAAGAAACCCGTCACCGACGCAAGCTCGGTTTTCCGACACCGATCCGCGTATGGCTCCGGGACCCAGCATGTCCTGCATATGCAGCAATTCGAGAGTCTAAATACATCCAAGAACATTTAAATATTGATTTCATTGAGCAATTGATTAAAGAACACACCTCAAACACCAAAGACAACGCTCGACATATCTACATTCTCTATATGCTCGCGCTTTGGTATAGGGTATTTATGGAGAAGTAAACGAACTCCATGCACTACGCACTGCTGTCCCACTAAAATCTAAACTCTGACTGCACCACCTCACCCTCACTAATCCTTGATACTGTCTTCTCTGAAAGTGAAAGAAGATCAATCAAGGAACGTCGAACAAACAAAGTTTCTCTCACCATCCGCGTGAGTT
>JAPLZY010000013.1 GCA_026394775.1 Candidatus Zambryskiibacteriota bacterium | reverse complement strand
ATATTAGTACCGTCAGTGAGGAAGAAATGCAGGAAATACTTTCCTTTCTCAATGACCGACCGAGAGAAGTGCTTGGGTTTAGAACTCCAATGAGTTATTATGTAAATATTCAATCTGTCCTACTTGAGGGGTAACTAGAGGGAACGTCTACGTGTATATTATACACACATTTATATGGTTTTGTCAAGTTATATTTTTGAAAATACCCTTAAAAACAGTAAAAAAAGCCATACGTATGGCTATTTTTAAACACCCCTCTTGAACCCCTCACCTCTTTTTATATATGACAATCCACCAAAGGCACAGTCTGGTCCATTCCTCCAAATTCCAAGCGGTTTCCGTCGCCTCGAATATTACCTGTGGCGAGGTTGTTGTTATCCATCGCTCTGTCTATTGCTGCAGCATTGGCCGCTCCAGGAGCATTCAAGGAAACACTAAAAACAAAACCTGCTGTGCCATGTTCCCAGTGATATTGGTTCCCCCACGGGTGTGTCGGCCATTTAAGATACGGGAGTGCCCAAGCTGTTTCTCTTGTATCGTCCCATGTATGATCAAAACATGGATATGCATTGTTGGCATCCTGATACAAAACTAATGCATTCTGTATTTGTTTCAAATCCGATACTGCACGCGCAACCCTCGCCTTATCCCGCGCAGAATTTAAACTCCCAAGAACAACAGAAGAAAGCATGCCGATAATAGCAATGACGACCAAAAGTTCAATGAGGGTGAAGCCTTTTGTGAAGCTACTTTCCACCAATCGCACGATAAAAAATAACCGTCTCTTTATCCTCTGATTTAATTCTTTTACTAACACATTGTTCATTTTTATCTCTGTGCGTGTTTAATAATCCATTTCGTATGCTCGTTTTTGGATTTTGACCATCTGCTCATAATTTTTTCCGCCTCTTTTGGATTTACCTTTACCCAGTCGCGCACATGGTTAGCGACTGATTTTTTAACAAACTTCACTTCATCTTCTTTAAGGAGTTCGAGAATTTCAAAAATCGGTTTTGGATTATCTTTCCACGCATCGAGTTTGGTTGCCCATGGGAGTTTTGGACGAAGCCCTTCGCTCGCCAGTCGACGGAGGTGGAAGTTTTTACTCTTTGCCCACTTGGTACATACTGCGAGTGTTTTATCTGGATACGTGCGAGCATATGGACGTATCGCATATTCTCCTGTATTTCTTTTGGTAATTTCTTCAATCACTTTGATTGATAGCGCAAAATGATCAAGTCCATACTTCTCAACAAATTTACCTACGGGCATGAGCCAATAGAAGTTGGTAAACATACCAGTTTCTTCTTGGTTTTCCGGTCCAAGTATTTGTAAAAGAATCTCGAGTGCTTCGGGATATTTTTCTGGTAAATACTGTTTGAGTAAAACTGCAATAACTTCAACCCTTTGTGTATAACTCTTACCAGTGACTTCTTTCTTGGTATCTTTCACGAAACCCTTTACATCAAACTTTTTATAGACGGCTGATATCTTATTCGCAAGTAACACAGCCAAATCCTCACCAAACGCTTCGGTGATTGATATTCTACCTGTTGTAGGATTTATAAAATTATTTTTTGTGACAGATTTTGTCATACTAAATGAAAACCTATCTTACCACTTTACTTATAATCCATTGGAAAAGCCATAAGGGGTATGTTTTTCGAAGCAAAATAAGCATTTTTGCTGTAGTGTCAACTTTGTATCTCAGTCTCGTACTGTTGTCATTTACTGCTCTGTAGATCACCTCTGCCGCAAGCACCGGATCTTTTCCCCCACTACCTCTCTCTATCATGTTCTTAATATATGGGTGCCAATAACTATCGTATGCTTTTACCGTATCGCTTTCTGCTCGTACAAGTGAGGTTGTAAAGAAATCAGTACGTATAGTGCCAGGCTCGATAACCTTGACCTGAATATTAAGATCCTTGAGTTCATAATACAAATCTTCAGAAAGACCTTCTACAGCATGTTTACTAGCTGCGTAGATGCTCATAAATGGAAGCGTGATCCTGCCGAGCATAGAAGCGATATTTATGATTTTTCCTCCTTTATTTTCTCTAAAATGTGGGAGAGCGCTACGAATAGTATTTACAGTTCCAAGTACATTTACATCAAACTGCGCTCGCACCTGCTCCTCGGTGGTATTTTCAAGTGGACCTAGAAGCCCGTAGCCGGCATTGTTTACTATTACATCTATTTTTCCAAACTTTTTAATTCCTGCATTGAAAGCACTTGCAATGCTATTAGAATCTGTGACATCTACTTTTTCTAAAAGCAATGCGTCAGAGTTTTTGAATTCCACCTCTTTTTCAGGTGACTTCATTGTAGCGATAACATTCCAGCCTTTATCTAGGAAATATTTTACCGTTGCTCTCCCGATACCACTTGATGTACCTGTGATAAATATTGTTTTATTTTGCATGAATATATTATAAATAAATAATCGTTATTTCGCGACCTTTTGCTATATCTCAGTCAAAACAATACAACCCAGGACAACAACAACCCCTATGACAATGTAGTTTTTTCATATTAGTTTTTTAAATAGTGACTGACCACATTTCCCCTCTCCCCCGATCCCAAAAATCCCGGTGATTGCCGAGCCAAAATAAAAGATACTTGACCTGCTCCGTAGAAAACATAGACACCCCATGATATACTATGTATTATGAAAACATCAAAATCATACTATTTTTTCAAAAATCCTAGTTCATATACTTGTGGTTCTAGTTTTTCAGAAAGTTTTTTATATACATTTTCAAAATCAACAAAGCTAACCTTTGGAAAATCACCACTGTCATTTCTTTTTTTGAGTGCATTCCTTATTTGATACCATCCCACATCTGGTCGATTTAATTTAAATTCATCTCTCACACTTCGTTCATCGGTATGGGTAAAATATGATTGCCACAACTTCTTACCCTCTTCTAGTACGGCACGAGCTTCTGAAGAAAATTCTTTTCCTTGCATATAATCAACCATAAAGCTGGACTCAAAACGATCAGGAGCTCCAACTTCTTCTTCGGTAAATGGTATAAAATGATTTACAATTGACCACTTCTTATTATTCCATTCCAAATCATTAGCACTCGCTGTGAGATTACTTCCATTAAAAAGCATCCAGACTAAGCAATCATTCTTAAAGTCTTCAGTTAACTCACCTGTTGGTTGCAAAAATTGGTCACGGTCATTTAACCAAGTTGGTTTTATTATTCTACGAACAGTGAACACAATTGCTCCTTGCCACAAGTTTTTATCATTAAGGTATACACCACCACCATTACGTCCTGTGTATATTGATGAAGTAATTAGTGTTCCAGTTGCTGCGTTTTGAAAATCATTATTACCTGCAAACAAAAAACCTTTCATGTTTTCAGATGACATTTTCATTCTTGGATTTTTTGAAATTGTGAAAGCATTTGATAAAGGCAGCGCAAGTTCCCTATTTGTTTCTGACTTTTCCATCCATACATTTAAAAAACTTTTATTTGGTAAATTATAAAAACGCTTTTCACCAATTGGTTGCGCCTTCTTATTTATAACTTCAGTTGTAATCTCAATGATTGGTTGTCTGTTTTGGGTAAGCTGGTCTGTTTTCCAGACGAGAAAACCTATAGGAAAATCCCCTTTTAAACCATCAAACGCCTTACTGTGAACTACGAGACCACCAAGATATTTTGCATTCCACTCCTTTCTAAATTCTTCAAAATTAGGTGCGTTTACATACTTTAACTTACTAAACATTGCAACAGTTGCTGTTGGGATTTCTTTTGCAATCCGAACCAAGAACTGAACAAATAGTTCTTTACTAGCATAACCCAACTCTTGAGTTTTCATTAAGGCATTAATTTTTGTTTGCTCAACTAGCTTTTTATTCTTATCGCCCTTTCCTATACCACTACCACTCTCCGCGTACGGCGGATTGATCAGTACCAAAATTTTCTTCCCACTCTTTATCGCCTTTTGTAAACTTTCAGGAATTTTGTTCGTTAGAGAGTAGTCAATTTTTCCATTATCAGTGATGTCATCATTTAGGTAATCGTATTGAAATTTTGTAGCAGCAACACATGTTTTTGTAGCACGCATCACATCTATATCCGGAGCATCAAGCGTACTCATATAAATATTACGAGGATTAGAATGCTTCACCTCAAGATTCCCGACTCCACAACACATATCCCACACGATATATTCTTGTTGCCAATTATCCCCGAGTACTTCGGTCAGTTTGTCATATGCCTTATCTACCACATGAAGTGGTGTATAGTATGCCCCTTTAAAACTTCGCTCATCAACAGGGATCAAACTATCCCGTCGTTCAAGTAGATAGTCACGATATTCTTGTTTTGGTGGCTTATCATAGATTGCCCAAAACTTCCTATACCCCTCCTTATTCCCTAGTTCGTAAATAACTCCTCCGAGAGCAAATACTGCCGCCCCATTTTTATGTAGGAGCTCGGCAGGAAGATTGGCGTGAGTAGAAACCGTACCGTCATGCATAATGTCAGCAAAGAAAAGGAGTGCATAATCTTCAGGATTTACACCTTTTATTTCTTGTCCGATCATTGCAACCCATTTATCAAAAACTTGCTTCAGATTATCTGGCGTAATTTGTGTCCGAATAATATCTCCTGTTTTGATAGCACTTTTTATTGCCGTAAGGAATTCTTCTTCATGTGTAGACATCCTATAAGAAACAAAATGTGCACCAATATATGCTGAAACAATATCAAGTGCTTCCTGGGTATAACTACTCGCAGATTTACCCCATTTAATAATTTTCTTTTCAAGCAATGGAAGAGCGTCCTCAGTCTTCATAATTGCAGCTTTCTCAGTATCGATTACACACAAAAAAGGTGGGATTTTTTCTCCTCGATCAAGAGCAGCTTGAATGTAATGCAAAAGCTGCGTGAACATTTCATATGTCGTGGTATTGCTTTTATCTTTTGCTTCAAACCATACTTCATCCGTTTGGATGTCAATCAGGTTTTTATGAAAACCTTTAAGACCAATAGCTTTAACTCGTTTCCCTGTGGTCTCTGCCACAGGGTCTCTGTAGGAAAGTCTGAAAACCCTCGGTTTTCAGGTATACTAGTCTCATGACACACAAAGGATATCACTGTGCGTTTGATACTCACTACCACATTGTGTTTCCTGTT
>JAPLZY010000019.1 GCA_026394775.1 Candidatus Zambryskiibacteriota bacterium | reverse complement strand
GTGCTCTACTGGAGGTGAGATATCCTTCCAAAGAATCCTTTAATACATCTTGTTTTGTTTCCATAGTCATATGGAAACTACGGTAACCTATTTATTATCTATTCAGGAGGGGTTGGGTAACAGTATTTATTAGCTATATCGCTCTATTGACTTAAAGCTAGAACTTCTGCTACAATGCTACCCATTGATTGAAAAATAATGCACAACCAAGATAAAAAGCAGGATAAGATGGTAGTCAGTGTTTCAGGTGTTGTTATCGAAGCCCTTCCTAATACATTTTTTAGAGTAAGGCGAGATGACACAGGAGAAGAAATGTTAACATATCTCTCTGGTAAAATGAGACTCCATCGCATTCGAGTTTTGGTAGGTGATAAGGTGATTGTGGAGCTTGAGCCGTATGGCGGAAAGGGACGCATAGTAAAAAGAACATAAAAACACAAATTATATATCATGAAAGTTAAAGCGTCAGTAAAAAAGCGATGTGCTCACTGCCAAGTGGTCCGAAGAAAGGGCTATGTGTATGTAGTATGTAAAGCTAATGCCCGACACAAACAGCGACAAGGCTAAGACTTCCAAATAATGAACAATCTCGTTCAGATTTGAAACTTTAAAAAACAAACAATAACATTTATCATGAGAATCCTCGGTATTACAATCCCAGACGAAAAAAGACTTGAAGTAGGACTGACTATCCTTTACGGTATTGGCCGACCACTTGCAAAGACTATTCTCAAAAATGCATCTGTTGATTTTGGTATTAAAGGAAAAGACCTTACGGTAGAACAAGAAAATGCTATCCGAAAAGAAGTAGAAGCACAGCGAATCGAAGGAGATCTCAAGCGAGAAGTAGCTTCAAATATCAAGCGCCTTAAAGATATCAAATCTCTTCGAGGTTCACGACATCAGCGAGGTCTTCCGTCACGAGGTCAGCGAACAAAGACAAACTCTCGAACACGACGAGGAAACGTAAGAAAGACAGCAGGTACTGGACGCCGAGCAGCAGATAAGAAATAAGAGTAGAAATAACTAATATCATGGGAAAAAAACGAATTGTAAAATCTGGAGGGCAGGGATCTGATGCTAAAGCGTCAAATGTTCCTGCAGTATCAAAAAAGAAAGTTGACGTAGGTCAGCTCTTTGTTCAGTCTACATACAACAACACTATTCTTGTGCTTACCGATGCAAAAGGCAATGTGCTTGCACAGTCTTCATCAGGAGCTCTTGGATTTAAAGGTGCTAAGAAAGGCACACCATTTGCAGCTGCAAAGGTAGGAGAAATCCTCGGTGCAAAGGCGAGTGTGATGGGTATGAAAGAAGCGTCTGTCACTGTAAAAGGTGTAGGATCTGGACGAGAGTCAAGTATCCGAGGCTTTATTTCAAAAGGTATTACACTTTCGTCTATCAAAGACGTGACACCGGTACCTCACAACGGCCCGAAACCTAAAAAACCAAGACGAGTATAGCGTAGATTAAAGAAGTAAGATTAAAGATTAAAGAATAAGAGAAATCTCATTCATTAATCCAAAATCCTTAATCAAACATCAAACATATGATAACTGGACCAAAATACAAAATCGCACGAAAACTTGGAGCTCCTGTCTTTGAAAAGACACAGACTCAAAAATACGCTCAACACCTTGAGCGTAAATCTCGTGTAAAGAAAAGTTTTGCTAAACCAAAGTCAGAATACGCATTCCAACACAACGAAAAACAAAAAGCTCGTATGGTATATGGTGTTTCAGAAAAGCAGTTTTCAAACTACGTAAAAAAAGCAATCGAAAAGAAAGCTTCGAAAGCGGTAGCTACTATCTACGAATCTCTTGAACTCAGACTCGACAATGCAGTTGCTCGTATTGGTCTTGCGACTACTCGACTTGCGGCACGACAGATGGTTTCTCACGGACATATTACCGTCAACGGCAAGAAAGCAAATATTCCTTCATACCGCCTTTCAATGGGGGATGTAGTGGGTATCAAAAAAGGAAGTCTCGAAAAACCACTCTTCGCTTCTTTCGAAGAACGATTCAAAGCGACCACTGTTCCATCATGGATTGGTTTCGATGCAAGTGCAAAAACAGCTACAATACAGGGTATGCCAAAGCTTGAGCAGGGTGCAGGGACATTGTTTGACCTTGGGGCAGTTGTTGAATTTTATAGCCGATAGACCTCATACTCCGATACGGTTGAATATTTATATAAATAATGTATAATTTACAAACCAATTTTTTTTAATAAACATATGTCTGACTACACAATCGTATTACCATCAAAACCACGAATCGTCTCTGAAGAGAAGTTTTCTGGTGTCTATGAAATCGACGGTCTTTACCCAGGCTACGGTCACACACTCGGGAACTCACTTCGACGTATCATTCTCTCATCTTTGCCTGGTGCAGCTATCACTTCAGTAAAAATAGTAGGTGCTCCTCATGAATTTTCAGTACTTGAAGGTGTTAAAGAAGATGTGATCAACATTTTGCTTAACTTGAAACAAGTCCGAATGCTTGTTACATCATCTGAACCACAGACAGTTACTCTTAAAGTAAAAGGTGTTAAAGACGTTACTGCAGGTGATATCAAAGTGTCAGGTCAGGTAGAAGTACTCAACCCAGAACTACCCATCGCTACTTTGACAGATAAAAGTTCAGAGCTTGATATTGAAATTACAGTTGAAAAAGGACTTGGCTTTGTTACAAAAGATCTTCGAGAAAAGAACCGAGTTGATATCGGTGCTATCGCTCTTGATGCTATCTTTACTCCAATCAGACGAGTAAGCTACGAAGTAGAAAATATGCGTATTGGGGATCGAACAGACTTCAACAGACTTCGACTCGCTATCTCTACAGACGGCACTATCACTCCTAAAGACGCTCTCGAGAAATCTATCGAAATCATGATCACTCAGCTTAAGGCAGTTGTTGGATTTAAAGAAGAAGAAGAACTTCCTGTTCCTAAATCAGTTGCATTTGACCAGGCTCAAACTACTGAAGCTAAAGAAGAGGATGAAGATTTCCTAAAAACACGCATCGAAAACCTTGACCTTTCAGTACGAACATTAAATGCGCTTTCAAATGCAAACATCCGAACTGTGGGAGGTCTTGCTCGCAAGAAAGAAGCAGATATTCTTGAAATCGAAGGTATGGGTGCAAAAGGAGTATCAGAAATTAAAAAAGCACTTGCAGACCACGGCATTACACTCAAGTAATAAAGGTATAATTTTAAACGTATGAATCATCACAAGGCAAACAGAAAATTCGGACGAGTTACAAAGGTACGAAACGCACTCATGAAGTCGCTCGCACGTTCTTTGGTCTTGGAAGAAAAGATAAAAACAACAGATGCAAAAGCACGAGAACTTCGTCCGTATGCTGAAAAGATGATTACTCAAGGTAAACTTGGTACTCTTGCTGCACGACGTCTCCTGATCGCCAAAATTGGCCCAGACGGGGCTTCAAAGCTCGTAAAGGATGTATCTCCACGATACACTACACGTGCTGGTGGATACACTCGTATTACAAAGTTGCCAAGACGAGCTGGAGATGGTAGTCTGATGGCGTATATAGAGCTGGTTTAGAGAAGTAACAAGATTAAGGATTAAAGATTAAAGAATAAGAGAGATCTCATTCATTAATCCAGAATCCTGAATCATTAATCCATTTTATGAAATACACACTCGACGCAGAAAACAAAAAACTTGGACGAATTGCAACTGAAATTGCAGTGCTTTTGATGGGTAAGAACAAGATCGACTTTGCACGAAATGCAATGCCAGACGACCAGGTAGAAGTAAAGAACGCTTCAAAGCTTTCAATCACAGACAAAAAAGCAGAAAGTACAGTCTACAAGACTTTCTCAGGATACCCTGGAGGTCTTACAGAGAAACCTCTCTCTAAACTCGCAGCTTCAAAAGGTTTTTCTGAAGCACTCAGACGAACAGTCTCTGGAATGCTCCCAAAAAACAAGCTTCGAGCACGAATGCTTAAGAATTTGAATATAACTGAATAAACAGACACATGGAAGATACAAAAACAGCAAAATACATTGAAGCAGTAGGACGACGAAAAACAGCCGTGGCTCGTGTTCGACTTACTCCGTCTTCTAAAAACTCATTCCAGATCAATGAGAAAGATTTGGATTCATATTTTCCTACAGAAGAAATGCGACTTATTGTTACATCAGCAGCGAAGGAAGCAAAGGCGGGTTCATACAAAATCTCAGCTAAACTAGTGGGAGGGGGTATACACTCTCAGTCAGAGGCTCTCCGGCACGCTATCTCACGAGCACTTGTAAAAGAAGATCCTCATACTCGAGGAGCACTCAAGAAAGCAGGAATGCTTAAACGAGATCCACGAGCTAAAGAACGACGTAAATTCGGTCTCAAGAAAGCTCGAAAATCTCCTCAGTGGTCAAAACGATAAAAAGACAAAAAACAAACTCCAGTTGGAGTTTGTTTTTTTATTGGAGTTTAGTATAATCCACTCGTATGAATGACGATCAACTAAAAAAAGATTTGGAAGAAACACTTGAATCCGCCTCGTCGGCGGATTCATCTGCCGATGAGGCAGAAGAATTCGAGGACATTGTTTTCGAAGAAAACACCGAGGTAACGGGTGCGGATTTTCAGAAAAAGTACAGTGCACTCAAGGGGAAAGTAAAAGAGCTTGAGGCGAAAGCTTCTGAGTATTTGAATGGTTGGCAGAAAGACAAAGCTGATTTTATCAACCTACGAAAAAAAGACGAAGAAGCTAAAAAGCAGGTAACTGCTTTTGCAAAGGAAGATTTGATCAATGAACTCATTCCGGTGCTCGACAGCTTTGAGTCTGCAATGAAAAACAAAGAGGCTTGGGCAAAGGTAGATGCAAACTGGAGGGTGGGGGTGGAATATATTGCATCCCAGCTCAACCAGACGCTTGAAAACAATGGTCTTAAGAAGGTGTATCCAATAGGGCAACCCTTCGACCATACACGCGATGAGGCCCTTGAAATGGTGCCTACAGAAGACAAGAGTCAGGATGGGGTGGTGTTGGATGTGGTCCAAACAGGTTACATGTTTGGTGACCGTTTGGTGCGTCCGCCGAAGGTAAAGGTGGGAGAATACAAAAAGGATTAAGGTAGTAGGATTAAAGATTAAGGAATAAGAAGAAAAGTAATTTGAAAAGTTAAACCGCCGAAGCCTTGTGAAGGACTTTGGCGGAGTAGGGTTGACTATGGGGGGCCAGAACCTCTTCCGGCTACACATGTTGCTAAAAACAGAAACAGCAAAAGGGCTCCCAAGGGTACCTCCTCTCATAATAATATAGCACGCATTTAAAATATGAAGGATTCCTAAAAACTTGCATAAAAAATTAATTCTCTTATAATAGTTAACATGTTAAGTATTGGTATTGCATTTAATTCGTAACCATTCGTAGATTCGCATTATTCGTTAATTCGTATAAATACACATATGTCTAAAATTATTGGTATCGATCTCGGAACAACAAACTCAGCAGTCGCTGTGATGGAAGTCGGTGCTCCAAAAATACTTGAAAACTCAGAGGGGGCTCGTACCACTCCGTCTATCGTCGCAGTTTCAAAAACAGGCGAGCGACTCGTCGGTCTTCTTTCAAAGCGCCAGGCAGTAACCAACCCAAAGAACACTATCTTTGGTATCAAGCGATTTATCGGTCACAACTTTGCCGATGCTGCGGTACAGAAAGATAAAGCTATCGTACCTTACGAGATGTCTCAGTCTGCCTCTGGTGGCGTCTTGGTGACCTTAAACGGCAAGCAGTACTCTCCTGAAGAAGTATCTGCAATGATTCTTACAAAGCTCAAGAATGACGCAGAAGCAAAGCTTGGAGAGAAAGTAACACAAGCGGTGATCACGGTCCCAGCGTATTTTAACGATGCGCAACGAAAAGCAACTAAAGATGCGGGAGCTATCGCAGGACTCGAAGTGATGCGTATTATCAACGAGCCGACAGCAGCGGCGCTCGCATACGGTTTCGACAAAAACAGAAAGGACGAAAAGATTGTGGTCTTCGACTTTGGAGGAGGAACATTCGACGTGTCTGTGCTTGAAGTCGATGTAGATGAAGTTGGTGGAGATATTAAAGTAAAGGCAACCGACGGAGACTCACATTTGGGAGGAAAAGATATTGACCAAAAGATCATCAACTTTTTGGCAGAAGAATTTAAAAAAGAATCAGGTATTGATGTACGTTCTGATGCACTGGCTCTTCAGCGACTCGACGAAGCTGCAGAAAAAGCAAAGATAGAGCTTTCAACAGCTATTGATACAGAAGTAAATATTCCGTTCCTTACCTCAGACTCTTCTGGTCCACGACATCTTTTGATCAAGATCACTCGAGCAAAACTCGAAGAACTTTCAGATGAATTTATCGAGCGAGCAATGCAGATCACAAAGCGTGCAATGGAAGCATCTGGTTTCGACAAGTCTGCAATCAATGAAGTGATCCTCGTCGGAGGTCAGACTCGAATGCCAAAGATGGCAGAGAAGGTGAAAGAATTTTTTGGCAAAGAGCCAAACAAGTCGATCAACCCAGACGAAGTGGTGGCGCTCGGTGCTGCGATCCAGGGAGGAATTCTTTCTGGTGATGTCAAAGACGTTCTTCTCTTGGACGTGATCCCACTTTCGCTTGGTATCGAGACTATGGGAAATGTTTCTACTAAACTTATTGAACGAAACACCACTATCCCAGCATCAAAGTCACAGGTATTTTCAACTGCAGCTGACAATCAGACTTCAGTAGAGATTCATATTACTCAAGGAGAGCGAGCAATGGCAGCGGATAACAAATCTCTTGGCCGGTTCATCTTGGATGGTATCCCACCAAGCCCGAGAGGTATGCCTCAGGTAGAAGTGTCGTTTGATGTTGATGCAAACGGAATTCTTTCAGTTAAAGCTAAAGACAAAGCAACAAACAAAGAGCAGTCGATCCGTATTGAAGCGCGTTCAGGACTTTCGAAAGAAGATATTGAGCGAATGCAGAAAGATGCAGAAGCGCATGCTACAGAAGATGCTAAAAAGCGAGATGTTGCGGAGGCAAAAAACATTGTAGAACAACTGATCTACACATCTGAAAAATCTCTCAAAGACGCTGGGGACAAAGTATCTGCAGAACTCAAAACATCAGTAGAAGAAAAAGTAGCAGAACTCAAGACTGCGCGAGACTCAGGTGATGTAGAACAGATCAAAAAAGCGACAGAAACACTTTCAACTGAGCTCTCAAAGGTAGGGGAAGCGATGAACAAGGCTAATCCTTCGGACGCCCAAGGAGCATCGGCAGAAGCACCTAAGTCTGAGACCAACCCAACTGACGCTCCACAAGAAAATGTGCAAGAAGGGGAGTTTGAGGAGAAGAAAGAAGAAGGGAAATAAGCAAGAAAGCTTCTGGTTGTTGGCCAGAAGCTTTTCGAGTAAGTTGGACCCTCAGAGGGTTGCGGGGTTTTCTACCCTCAAAACACGGGCGTCAATGTGAATTCCGTCTAGACTAAAGGCATTCGAATCACCCACCCTCTTGTAGCCTAAGCGCTTAAGCTCGCCTGCTGCAAGATCCGCGTTTTCAAATGGTCCATAAGGGACGCCGTTCAATAAGAATATTGTCATAATTTGAACTCCTGTAATCAAGCCTACTTGAATAAAACCATTCGTCAAGTATACTATTCCCATATGCCAAAAGACTATTACAAATCCCTCGGAGTTTCTAAAAATGCTTCAAAAGAAGAAATCAAAAAAGCCTTTCGTACGCTTGCACACCAGCACCACCCGGACAAAGGAGGAGACGCTGAGAAATTTAAGGAAATAAACGAAGCGTATGGCGTGCTTTCTGATGAAAAGAAAAAAGCGTCTTACGACCAGTACGGCTCTGCTGATGCAGGGGCTGGTTTTGGTGGTGGTAATCCGTTTGGTGGACAGGGTGGCTTTGGAGGTTTCGACTTTTCAGGATTTCAGCAAGGTGGTCAAGGTGGATCTTTTGAATTTGATATAGGCGATATGTTCGGAGACTTTTTTGGAGGCGGGAGACAGTCTCGAACACCTCGAGGCAGAGATATTCAGGTAGACCTTGAAATCCCTTTTGCTGACTCTATTTTCGGTACAGATCATACATTTACATTAAACAAGACATCAGTTTGTGACCACTGTAGTGGAAGCGGAGCAGAAAAAGGAAGTGAATTTACTACCTGTACTACGTGTAATGGAAAAGGTCAGGTAAAAGAAATTAAACGTACAATCCTTGGACAATTTGAATCAGTGGCCACATGTAGCACTTGTCGAGGAAACGGGAAAGTTCCAAAAACAAAATGTTCAGTTTGTAAGGGACATGGAGTGCGCAAAAAAGAGACAGAAATAAAGGTCAAAATACCCGCAGGAATAGAAACAGGTCAAACTATCAGACTGACTGGTGGTGGGGAAGCGATCGAAGGAGGGCAGACAGGTGACCTCTACATTCTCATGCATGTAAAAAAGCATTCTGTCTTTAAAAAAGCGGGACTGAACTTGGTGATGGATAAAAAGATCAAACTCACCGATGCGCTTTTGGGAGCAGAGTATGATATTGAAACACTTGATGGTACGGTGTCTTTAAAAATACCTGAAGGTGTGACTCATGGAGAAGTACTTAAAATAAAAGGTAAGGGAGTGTCGTATGATAACTCTAAACGAGGAGATATTTTAGTGAATATAAGCATCGACATTCCACATAAGCTCTCAAAAGACGCTCGTAAGAAGATAGAGGAATTGCGAAAAGAGGGTATTTAAAGATTATATGAAAAAAGTTCTTTATGTAATACCTGCCTGGCAAGACACATGCCGTCTCAAGCCCTACAAAGCACTCGGAAAGATTGCGGAAGGGAAAGGTTATACAGTTATATATAAAAACGTTAATTGGAAAAAAACCTTATCCGCACAACTCTTTCCTGTGGAAAAAGAGGCTATTATATTTGGCTTTTCATTAGGTGCAATTTTAGGATGGCTCGTAGCCCAAGATTATTCTTGCAAACACCTTATTCTAGCTTCTATGACACCTCATGACAGCTTTACAGATCCAAAGATAAAAAAGATGTTGATTGAAGTAACAGGTAATCAGTTTGTTTCCGATATTAATACTCACCTCAAGACAAAAAATAAAGCAAAAAAACAAACAGTGATGTATGGAGATCAAGAAGAGCAAAGTGGGGATATACTAGTACCTGACACACAGCACGAACTTACCGATAACTACATAAAAGCATTAAGTTATCTACTTTAGGCATCTTACTATCCACAAGCCACTTTCACTATATTTGCTATAATAAAAAGATATGATGATTTTTCCTATTGATGTTTTTGTAATTATCGGTATTTTTATTTTCTGTACACTGTTTACATTTTTTCTCGGTAAATCAAAAGGTGTCTCACTTCTGCTTTCTCTTTTTGGTGCTATTTTACTTTTCCAAACATTTCCATTTGTTAAAAACCTCACTGTACTCACCGGAGCAGTACCACTAGCTTTAAATACACTGGCGATATTTCTCGCATTTACAGCTTTTCTCTACTTCACCTTAAACCGCTATATAGTAGGGGACTTTTTCGAGGCAAAGTTCTTCAAGTCTGCTATCCTCGGACTTGCTATTACTGCACTTGTGCTCGCCATTATGCATTTTGTACTTCCGGTAGATGCTCTCTACAATTTTGGACCAAAAGTAGACACCTGGTTTGGAGGCAATTTTGGATTGTTCTGGTGGATCGCTATTCCGCTCGGTATTTTATTTTTTATATAAAGCTTTTTAGGACAAAAATACTTATATATGATATAATATAAATATATGAATAATACTATCCCAGATTATATAAAGCCTTTTCTTTGGTCCTATGACTTTTCTCAAATTAACCTTGAAAAAAATAAGAAAAGGATTATCACAAATGTGTTGAATCTTGGTACAAAAGAAGCGACTGATTGGCTTTTCTCGGTATACGACAAAGTAGATATTGCTGATGCCATAGAAAAGCCTTTTGCGGGAGAATGGAACAAGAAATCTCTCTATTTCTGGTCTTTTATTTTCAATCTCAAAGCAGGAAGTACTAAAAGAAATATACCGTAATGTTTTACGATATCTTAGATTCAAAAAGACAAAATGCTCTTCCTAAACTTTCTTTTTTGAAAGATAGATTTTATCTTGCGGGTGGCACTGGTCTAGCTTTACAATTTGGACACAGAGACAGTATTGATTTTGATTTTTTTACACAAGAAGATTTCAATACGTTTGATTTATACAAAGAACTTCTGGAAATATTTGGTCAGGAAAATATTACGAAGGGGTTAGAGCAAAAAAATACTTTATATGTTGTAATGAAGAACCCCGGGCTCACGCCACGGGGTATCAGGGCTCAGTCAAACAACTTCGTTGTTTGACCTGCATCCAGATCGCCTTGGTTTGCAATATATCTCTTGATGGTCTCTGTGGTTATACCAACTGTAGATACAAAGTATCCATCCGACCAAATACCGTCGGTTCCCCAGTATTGTTTCTTGAGTCCAGGAAACTGATCTTTGATACCTTTTGATGTGTTTGTTTTGACGAGGCGAACAACTGAGCCAACGGGTGTTTGTGGTGGTATGGAAAGAAGGAGATGTATATGATCTTTGTCATGGTTCGCCTCTTTGACGAAGAGCTTCGGGTAATGAGTGGTGATATCGATGAGTTTCCTGTAGATATGATTCCAGATGTCAGTGGTGATGACAGATCGACGGTATTTAGTCGGAAACACTATGTGGTAGTCACAGAGGTATACGCAGTGACTTAAGTGTCTGTATTCATGTGACTTGGCCATACCCTAATCGTATCATGACGAGGCAATCTGAATGCAGGACTTGCCTTCATCCCACGGGCTGACGCCCGGGGAACTCGGTGGACCGATTAGAAGGGGATATAAAATTAAGCTTTTTTACGTATCCTTATATGTTACTTGAGTCACTGTTGAATGAAGAATTCCTAAACATAGCAAGTGTAGCAGATATTGGTTGTATGAAATTGTCTGCTGTTGTAGGAAGGGCAGTGGAGAAGGACTACATTGACCTGTATTTTATTTTAAAACACATGACATTACTTGAGCTCCTTTCAAAAGCTCAAGTAAAAATGCCTGATTTGGATCGAAATCTTATCTTAAAGAGCCTTGTATATTTTGAAGATGTAGAAAAAGAAAAAATTATATTTAAACACAATCTTGAATTACCTTTCGATGCAGTGAAGAAACTTATAGAAGAAGAAGTGAGGAAAGTTACATCATAATAAGAATTTGAAATATCGGTGAAAAATGGCGTGGGTCGTTCATTGTAATAGGCACACATAGTGAATTATTTAGGTAGCGAATAAAACTATTTTTTAAGGTGGTTTTAATAAATGGCTCAATAAAGCCATTTATTTTTATGTTTGTAAAGTCAATACAAAAACTGTGGATAACTATTGACAATACTTTTAAAAGGGGTAGAGTTTAAGGTAGAAAAGCAATAAAAAGGCCATTAAGAGCCTTAAAATTTCTTTGAAATACTAGGAGAAAAATATGCGTACGATTGCAGCCGTGTGTTTTTTGTTGATGGTTTTGTCCATCAGCACACCAGCAAATGCACAGGAGCCCCTGTCTCCCATGCCGACAGTAATTCTTTTACCGCAGGCCACTCCGAAGGGAGTGAACGTGTGGGCAATCGTGTTTGGCCCATGCGTTGGCCGGGTAACAGTCGAGACTGGGATTCAGGGGGCCAAGCCTCTTGAAATTCCCCCTCTGACGAGGTTTAAGTCTGTGCTTTTCGAGCTTGAAGGTGTTCTCCCTCAAGGGGAAAACACGATCAGGGCAGATGTTACGGTTGTGGACCAAGGAGACTGCGCGTCCCCACCCGTGATAAACCCCGTAAAGTTTTTGGTCGGGACTGGAGAGTTTGGGGTGAACGACCCCCGGCTGGCCTCTGGAATTAGCCTTGATAAAGGCTTTCCATGGCTAAATTTCGAAGTAAAGTCACGACAGGGGGTGACTTATGGGATACTGTTTCAGCTTTTCCCTAACGGCTCCAACTCGACCCAGCAGTTCTTGTTCCGCTCAACCGGCGAGAATATCTCGACTTTGCTGAGAGTAAACGGGAGTCAGATGGATGTCAGGCTTCCATTCTTCATTTGGATGATTGCCGAAGATAGTCAAAAGGCTACCGTGACAGTTATCAACCCAACCGTCAACTGAGCGGATTCTCAGTTATAGGTAGAGGACCTATAAAAATTCTCATTGCCGCCAACCCCACAAGGGAAGGCGGCTTTCTCTTACCTTTTTTTGATACTAGAATTATCATTTATTTTCATATATTGAAAATATCTTATCCACATTTTATTTTTTTCAACACTATTGTTTTTCTATGTGTGATATAATTTTTGAATGGAACAACTCAAAAAAACGCTTTTTATTTTTTTTATCGTATTACTAGTCACTGGAAGTGTGGTAGGAGGTTTCTACCTTGTTAAAAAATACACGTCACCACAATATCCCAAGACACCAATCGTACAGCAACTAACTGTACCAGGCATGGTACGTGACACAGAAGGAAAGATACCTTCTGCATTTCCTAAAGGTCTCATTGATCAAAAGAATATTGCAAACGTTATCGAGTCTTACAATGTTGCAAAAGATAAATCAGGAGAACAAATTACATTTCGATATATAAGCAATAAAGATATATTTGCTACTGCTACATATTTCAAAAAATACCTTAGTTCAAACGGTTGGCGTATAACCGGTTTGTCTGACAAAGCAAAATTTAGCTCAATCACTTCAATAAAAGGGCAAAATGAGAAAATGTTTGTTACAATTAATGAAATAGATCCGATTGGAATTGTAGTAGATGTAACATATATTAAATAATATGGAAAAAAAAATAACAAAATACGGAAGTCTTTTACTTATCCTGTTCTCAGTTTTTATTTTTTTATCATATGTAAATCCTCTCAAAACAGCAGATGCTCAGTTACAATACTGTAATGGGTCTATATATCCTGATGTTGGAGCAGCAGTTATTACAGACTTAGGTGAGACTCGACCGTGTGTCGCGGGCTCTTGCGGTAATATGTGGTGTAAGACAGGTGAACAAAGATGCCAGGCTACCTCTTTTGTATGTAATCAAACAGGATGGTCAGCTGTTACAAATTGTACAACAACAACCGTCCCAACAGCATGCGACACCTCTACATGTTCTGCTCCAACAGGCAGTCCTTTGATGTGTCCGGATACTGGAGGTGGAGGAGGTGGAGGAGGACCCACTTCAAGTAACTTCTCACTTTCTGTTAGTCCTTCAATTCGATCTATTTTTAACGGAGAATCAACAAGCTTTGTTCTTACAATAAATCCAGCAAATACAGCTGCAGTAGGTACATATACACTACCTAATCCAATCCCGGGATGTCCTGCTGGAGCAACATGTACTTACTCAGGAGGGAATACTATGACTGTCACTCAAGATACTACCTCCGGTGGAGTTGATTTTGCTGTTCCAGCAAATAAGACCGTCAATGTTTCAGCATCTTCTGTTGCAGGTAATACATACACCTTTAACTTTTCTGCGACAAACGGTTCAAGTCAATCACAGAGCGCATCAGCAAGTCTTTTCGTAGCTTCTGGAGTAAACAACGCGTCTTGTGTTTCTATTACCGGCCCTGATACCTTAAGTCCAGGCCAACAATTCCAATTGAATGTCACTATGCGTAACACAGGTACCAAAACATGGGCATACCCGTCGCCTGGTGTAGGTCACCGACTTGCATCTTGGAATCCAAATGATGTAGATATTTGGGGACCTTGGACAGCCCGAATAGATATGGGTGCTGGTGTGACAGTGCCCTCAAACGGCCAGATTACATTTACACGCATGCTCATCGCACCTACGACTCCTGGAAATTACAATTTCCAATTTGCAATGGTTGATGAAGGTGTAGAGTGGATAGTGGGTCCTGGAGCTATTTGTGCAAAACCTGGTGGTATTACTGTTGTGGCAACACCTCCTGCACCAGTAAACAACTCTCAATGTTTAGCATTTGACCTCATAGACACATCAGGAAATGTTATTGTTAATAATTTGACTCCTGGGCAGTCCTTCTCTTCTCGTGTGAGTTTGAGAAATACAGGAAATACATCATGGACACCTTTTGCAAACTCTGCTCCTGATGCTACAAGTCTTGCTATAAGTCCATGGGCACCGACACCGTGGAACTACTCTCGAGGATTATTCTCTTCTGCGGTCCTTCCAAACGGCACAACAGTAATAACCACACCAATGACTGCACCTGCTGCAGGAACATATTCAATGAGTTATCGACTCTACAAAGAAAGTGGAGCAGGTGGTGCTGGCTGGTTTGGAGCAACATGTACAAAATCAAACATCGTTGTGGCATCTCCTCCTACTGTAACCATGACTCCTTCAGCAACTTCTGTTACAGTAGGTCAATCAGTCGTATTTACTATTACAGCCAGTGCATCTGCTGGATTGAGTAGTTTAGGTATAGAAGCATACAATTCATCTGGTGTAGCGACAGCAAACCTAGAAGAGCCAAGTGTGAGTGGAACTTCGGCAACACGTAACCTCACTTGGACTGCTCCAGCACCAGGCACATACCACTTTGGTGGTTTTGCATGGACTACTGGACGCGCAGCGCTCGTACGTACCAGTCCTCCAATTACGGTGATAGTGAGTGCTGCACCGACAGTAAGTTTGAGCGCTCCTAGTACAGCGACTGTCAATACAGCATTTACAGTAAACTGGACTTCAACAAATGCAGCTTCGGTTGTCAACACTTCCTCTGTCATGCCTCCAGCAGGATGTACAATGAGTCCTACAAGTACCTCTTTTGGAGTAAATGATTCAAGAACTGTTACTTGCTCAACAACAGGTCCAAAATATTTCCAAATTACTGTATGGAATAGTTTAATGGTCCAAGCGGTTACAGGAAGAACTGTTAGTGTTGCTAATAACCAGTACACTCTAATGGTTAACAAAACAATTGGTGGAGATGTGACAAGTGTAAGTCCTGATGGACGTATATCATGCGGGTCTATATGTTCTGCCCAGTATGACCAAGGAGACGTAGTTACACTCCAGGCACGCTCAAATACTGCTCAATGGAGATTTGTAGGTTGGGGAGGAGCATGTGCCGGTACTGCAGTCACAAGTAACTGTGTAGTTACCGTAGATTCAGCCAAGACAGTCACTGCTCAATTTAGACCACGTGCACTTTTGTACCAGGAATTCTAAGGAGGGGATAGATTTTAAAAGAAAAGAAGTTGGTAGTTAGACCAAAAAGGCCCATTTGGGCTTTTTTGGTATTTTGTTATTCTACCCTCAAATATCTAACTTCCAACATCTCCATTATATGGCTCTGTATAAGCACATAATCCATAATTTACAATAAAAGTGCTTGACAGAAAGGGGAGGGGTATGCTATAGTATACGGGAACTCAGATGTACGTTGTATGTTTGAGTTTTTTCAATTCCCAGAACTCTTGCGATGCAAGAGTAGGGCGAACAATTTTAATTAAAATTGTTTTAGCCGACACTTACAGAATTACCACTTAAAAAAACATCTTATTTTAAATTTCACAGCTATTAGTTTATTTATGGTTTTCTCAACTGTTGCAGGTGTACATACACCCGTATCAGTGACAAAAGCTCCAATGCTTGAAGTTCAAGTAAAGAGCGAAAATCTCAAAAAAGAAAATATCGAGAAAAAGATGTCGACTGAAGAGTACGTACGAAATCATTTTTCGGACACACCCATCCTTGCGGAAATCGCTCGATGTGAGTCTCAATTTCGCCAGTTTGATAAAAAAACAGGTGAAGTACTCCGAGGAGTAGTAAATGACCGTGATGTCGGAGTAATGCAGATCAACGAGTATTATCACTTGGATACTGCAGAAAAAGCCAACATTAACATCTACACTCTTGAAGGGAACTTGGAATACGGACGAAAACTCTACGAGAAGTTCGGAACTGACCCATGGAACTCATCAAAGCCTTGTTGGGGTAAATCAGTAGAACAGCTTGCTGTTGTAGTGAAAGCCTAAACAACTTAAAATACAAAAGCCCTGATTAACTTCAGGGCTTTTGTATTGTTTTTATATAGAAAAAAGAGCACAGGGTCGGGGACCGATGTGCTCTTGGAACTGAATGCATTATTCATAATACTGGGGCAGGAATAATCCTACCTATTGAATTAAGAAGATCCTCATTCCTATAAGATACATCCAAATATACTACTCATTGAACAAGGTCCTCATTGATAGGAGGTCGATCACAATTAACAATTACCACTGGTGTAAGCAGACCCTTCTGTCTAATACATGTTACCAGCCGTTGGCCTGCTTTTATAGGATTCATGTTTTTTGCTACTTCTGGAAAAAGGAATTCTAGCTCACTATACCATGTGGGGTAGTGCTCATTGTTTTGGTTAAAGTGAAGGTACTCCTCAGTAACAATAACGTCAATAGGAGGCAAAGTACGTAGAGCCAGTAGAAAAGCACTAGCGGATCTAAACCCTGTAATTGTTGCTGATGGAAAATCCAGATGCAGTCTCCTTTGAAGATACCGATTATCAAAACAGTCATCTTCAATCGATACAATATTCATTTTTTGACCTCTACTTATAGTTATACTTGAATACAAAAATAAGTCAAAGCGTTAACAGAGTCAGGCGGGGATGCCAAGTAGAACATGTCGCACCACAAGAGTACTAATGCTTTACTAAGACTCCCTTGGTAGGGAGCCTAAGTAAAGCATGTCGCACAATATATCTTTTGGTAGCTTAATCAGCTGTACCTGATTAAGCTACCAAAAGATAATAAACCAGCTGGTGCACCCTGATTCTTTTTTATGTAATAAAAAGAATCAGGGATTTGAGTCCCTGTATTTTCCAGTATGACTTACCTTCATGATCCTTCGCTCTTTTTATCTACTTCTATATCTATTTCCTCTTATCTCAAAACTCCTATTCCCAATAGGGAAGTCCCCTACTCTTTTGTCCATGTAGGGTAGTTTGTGCACATTGACTAAGATTTCAAATCGTAATAGTGTTAATAATAGGAGGCATTAAAAAGCTATGCCCATGCACGCAGATCGTTGTGAAGTGGTTGAAGAGGCTGGACCCGACGGACTCTATGTGGCAAAAATAAATGGTGTGCCACATGTGATCGGAGATGCTGGCTTTATGAATTTGAGCACGCCTCTTGTAGAGGCTTTTGCAACCAGGAGGTACGACCAGGTAAGACTCAAAAAAGACAAACCCCCGGTCAATCCGAAAGATACTGCATAGTGTCACAACCCGTCCCACAAGGCGAACAAAATTCGCCCGACCGGACGGATTTTGTTTTGTTTTTTATGCATTCTTACCAGCAACGTATCCAGTAGTCCAGCAAAGTTGCAAAGAAAATCCTCCTGAAGGTCTGTCTATATGTATCATGTCACCGGTAAGAAATAAGTTGGCGATTTTGGTTGATCGCATGGTCTTTGTATCCACTTCACGGATATCCACGCCACCATCTGCCACCACAGCCTTGTCGAAGCCGAGGAGCCCTGAAATTGACAAAGGAAGGGCCTTGAGGAGCTTGCAGAGGTCTTTACGCATCTCTTTGCTCACACTATGAGTCTTGAGATCAGGGTCGATATGGGGCACAAGGGAAAATAAAACACGACTTGTACCTTTGGGAGCGAGCTCTGAAAAAACATTTTTAAGTGCTTTGTTTTTGTTTTGGTCAAAGAGCTCGATCATCTGCTTTTCCAAAGTCCCTTGGTCCACAGTCGGATATGTATCGATACTGGCAATCACTACACCTTTATGTAAAAGATCAGAGACTTCCTTTGCGCTGTTTAAAACGAGGGGACCGGAGAGTCCAAAATGCGTACACAAGAGCTTCCCTGTCTTTGCAAACGCTTTTTTCCCATCAACAAAAAAAGAAAGTTTCATGGGATTATCTGTTGAACCAATAGAAATACCTGCAAGTTCTTTGATCCAAGATTCTTCTACAGTCAGAGGTACAATAGTAGGTGTAGGCTCATGTATGGTATGCCCGAGCTCTGAAAGCCATGCAAAGCCATCTCCCGTAGAGCCTGTCTCTGGATGAGAAAGCCCACCGGTTGATACGACGACTGACTCACCTTCAAACACTCCTTTTTTTGTTATGACCTGAGATATTTTTTTATTTTCAATTAAAAGCTTTGTTACTGCACAGTCAGTCAACACCATCACATTATTTTCTTTCAAATATTTTACGAGCACATCACAAACATCAGATGCTTTTTCTGACTTTGGAAATGCTCTCTTTCGAGCTTCAACAAAAAGGGGAAGTCCCCTACCCTCAAAAAATTCAAATGTTTCTTTAACTCCAAAAATAGAAAAAGGTGAATACAGAAAATCTTTTCCAGATTTGTAATTGGACAGTAACGCGTGAATATCTCGCTCATCATTTGTAATATTGCACCGTCCCCCACCAGTAATCCGCAGCTTCTCTCCAAGTCTTTTATTTTTCTCAATCAAAAGCACACGTTTGCCACGCGCTCCAGCCACTCCCGCAGCCATCATGCCGGAAGCTCCCCCACCAATGACAATCACGTCGTATTTTTCTTGTGTCTGAGGTGAATTCATAAAAAGAGAAAGAGTGCTTTTGTATTTCAGTCTAAAGTAATCCGAGATAATGCTTCAAGGTATAAATCCAGTCAACATCTTCGTCTCCACTCTCAAGTTTTTGTTTAAGGAGCCATTCAAGGTAACCTCGGTCAGTCTGTAACACTTCGCTGATCTCTTTGTCTTTATGTTTTCCAAAATTAAATTTTTTGTAGAGAGACGGTGTGCTTGAAATCTCAATCATTTTTTGTATCGCAGATTCTTCACTTCCTGTTTGTTCTTGTATTTTTGAAAGCTGTCGCTTAAATACTGCATACAACACATTTACATCTCCTTCAGCATCATGAGCATTGCCGGGTACATCGAGGTCGAGATAGTATCGCAAATACTGGAGATTGTATTCAGGGATCACACCGCCCGCATCCAAATGCCGAGCAACACGCAAAGTACAGATAGACTGAGGTATCTCCACCCCTTCTTTCGAAAGCATTTTGGCATCAAATTGGCAGTTGTGGGCCACTAGAATGCCTGTAGAAAGGAGTTTCTGGAGCTCAGTCTCAAATGTACTTCCCACAAAAGCCTCTTTGTTCTCAAGCATTTTGTTCGTGATATGGGTGATACTCATCGACTTTACTGACACAGGTAGAGGTGGCTTAAAGTACTCCATCTTAACCTCGTCCCCCACTCGATAACACACCTGACAAAGTCGGTCTGTTTCTTCTATTCCTGTTGTCTCGGTGTCGAGAAAAATGAGTTGCATATAAGATACAATTAATTATAGCACGCTTTCCTAAACCTAAATCTTACACTTGTTTTTTTCTTGCTAGCTGGGGGAGGAAATAATAGACCGGGACCACCACAAAAAGAGCAAGCGATATGTAGACCGACACAAATGCAAGCAGTGCTGAAGCGGCATAGAGCCCGACACCGAGCAGTGAGCGTTTAAATTGCGCCTTGCGCATTCCGACTGTAACACTCTCTGGCAAAAGCTTGCTCCTGAAAAAAACGTAATTGCTCATCAGTGCAAAAGCTAGAGAGCCCATAAATAAGACAAAACCATACAGCGAGACTACCAGAGGTAGTGCCGGATAGTCCCCCAAAAATGCGGTTACAAAAGGTATAACTGCAAGCCAAAAAAGCAGATGATTGTTGTACCAGAGAAGGTTTGCGTCCGATTTTTTAATAAGATAAAAAAAGTGATGATGATTGACCCAAAAAATAGCAACGGTAACAAAACTGAGTAAAAAAGTAACAAGCTTTGGGATAATAGGCACAATAGCCTCCCAAGCACCTGCATTAGTCAGTACTGTAATATCGGGAACATGAATTTCCAAGATCAGAATAGTGATAATAATGGCGATAACCCCGTCACTAAACATTTCAACGCGTTCAGTACCCTCGAGAGTTTCTATGTGTTGTTCTGTTGTCATGTCACTAGTATAACCTATCTATTTACGTAAATCTAAATTGATTTTTCCGAAGTTCAGTGTGTATTTTTTTGTACTCGGGTATCGACTGAGCCACCAAATCCCAAAATTTTTTTGAATGATTAAACTGCCCCAAATGACAGAGCTCATGGACGATAATATAGTCCGCCTGACGCGGAGTAAGAAGTGCAATCTTATAATTAAAATTCAGATTCCCTTTTCTCGAACAGCTCCCCCATCGACTTTTTGTATTTTTGATACTGATCCGCCCAATATTAAATTTGTAGAATGTATTAAAATATTCGAGTCTCTCCCCCACCAGCTTCCGCGCTACTTCTTTGTGTTCCAAATAATGAGCATGTTTTTGCTTTTTTGTGACCCGGGGCCTCGGGATTAAATTCTTCCCAAATGTACCAATTTTCTTAAAATATTCTATTTTTTCAAGTATCCATTTCGCCCTACTTCCAACTGCTCGCTCAATAAACCCGAGACTCAAGAGCTCCGGTGCTGTGACAATAACTCCCCCATTAGTTTGCACCGTAAGTCGCAACTGACTGGCTCGCTTACTGATCTTCAGTAGATACTCAATCTTACGTTCTTGGAGTTTGATTTCTTTTAGCATCATAGATGCATTGTATATCAATTTTAAAAAGACAACCATTTCGCCCATATGGACAAAATGCTTGTGTATAACAAAAAGCACGGTGGGAAAACCCACAGTGCCGACCCTTTCTTTACTTCCTCAGTACCACTTCCAACCACTGTGCGCCTCTGATTGAATGCACTTCGTTTTGTAAGACTGTAAAGTCTGCTGCAAGCTCTTCAATATCAGCTTGCGAGTAATGATAGTAGGTTCGTATTCCAAACTCACTTTTCTCTGTCACCTCTTGGTAAGTGGAAGAATATTTCAGAGAGATTCTTACAACTCCGGAAGAATTTAATGCTTCTAGCATTTTCTCTATGACGTGCGCAAATTCTTCTTTTGTTATATGGATCAGAGATGCAAAAGCAAATACGATATCAAGGTTTTTTGGAAACTCGAAAGTGGTAATATCTGCGACCTCAAATTGGGCATGCGGAACTTTTTGTTTTGCAAGCTCAATCAATTTTTCAGAAATGTCGATCCCTAGGTAGTCATTTGTTCTTTTAACAATCTCCTCTGCATCCCGTCTATTGCCGCACCCTATTTCCAAGACTTTAGGATTTTCTTTGGCAACAAGTTCAAATACTGCTTCAATATCCGATATTCGAGCTCCAAGGCTGTTGAATTTCTCTGCGAGAGCAGTGGCGCTGTTATTGTACGTATTAATTGTCTGTGTTTTTTTGTTCATATTCAGTCTGTATATTAGATTTACACAAAACGCATAAAATGTCGACGCTTATTTCCCCTTCAGCTTCTCCACCTCATCCATCAGTTTTTGGAGCATTTTTTGGATTGACTCGAGGTCGACTGTTCTTTCGTCTTCAGATTTTTTCTGCATAGTTTCGGTATCTTTTTCTATCTCATCCACGTCTTCCTGAATCTCACCGATATCTTCAGAAATCTCATCTACGTCCTCTTGAATCTCGTCAATATCTTTCTCGATAGCTCCAACGTCTTCTTGGATCTCATCCATGTCCTCTTTAATCTCTTCAATGTCTTCTTCCACATCTTCGAGACTTTCCGTGTTTTGGTTTACAGTCATTTGAATGAAAATGGCGAGATAGATAGCTTCCAAAGACACAAGTGTGGTCAGTACGAGCAAAATAGTATCAAACGCAATGCCGAAAAAATACAATGAAAACATTGCGATGAAAAAAATAGTGTGAGCGAGTACGGATGCTTTTGATCCGACCCATTGTGTGAATTTCTTGTCCCAGTTCATATTTATGTAGTGATATTTTTATATAAATCTACAATACCCTGCCATGCGATTTTTGAATACGTAATAACAAAATTTGAGACTTTTTGCATCTCTGGAGACTGAAGTATTGCCAATACGTCGATATGGAAAGCAAACTGTAGTGTCGCAAGAGCGATAATGACAAGAACGATAATACCGATAAAACCCGAGCGTGTTTTTTGAACAAAAAGAGGAACTTTTTTCATATTAACACTATACACCATAGAGAACAGTTTTTACCAGCAAACACTTGACTTTAATATGTAAAAATGTTTAA
Source organism: Candidatus Zambryskiibacteriota bacterium (assembly GCA_026394775.1). Classification (GTDB taxonomy): domain Bacteria; phylum Patescibacteriota; class Minisyncoccia; order Phycocordibacterales; family DATDWN01; genus UBA910. The sequence goes on along the minus strand of JAPLZY010000019.1, from coordinate 138 downwards.
ACTCGTTTCCCTGTGGTCTCTGCCACAGGGTCTCTGTAGGAAAGTCTGAAAACCCTCGGTTTTCAGGTATACTAGTCTCATGACACACAAAGGATATCACTGTGCGTTTGATACTCACTACCACATTGTGTTTCCTGT
>JAPLZY010000023.1 GCA_026394775.1 Candidatus Zambryskiibacteriota bacterium | reverse complement strand
GGCCCAGCGTCCACTCCACCACACTGTCGGTTACGACAGTGTGCCTCCGTTCCCGCTGTTCCGCATCCGCCCTCAGCACCCATCGCTTCCCATTCTCGGTTTGTGTGCGCGGGATTTCTTTTTTCGGAATGGGCGATTGGGTTGAAGGGCAACCACTTAGTATATTTTAACATACCATTGTGATATATTACAACAAGAGATATTATCAACAGATGAAAAGTGAGTCTGTAAAGTTGGGAAAAAACCTAAAACGGATACGCACCTCTAAGGCAATATCGCAAGGCGATATTGCCCGATCCCTTAGTGTTAACCGAGGGTTCATTAGTACGATAGAGAACGGCAAGACAAATCCAACACTTGCGACAATCGTTAGATTGGCGAAGGCTGTCGGAGTTTCGGCTATTGAGTTACTAAAATAATCACAATAAGATATAATTTATAGATATGACCTTTGTTACATTTATAAATAAGGACAATCTTAAAATTGCCCGTGAGAATATGGGTCTTGATACTTTGAGTGCCTCGAAGCAAATTTCGACTGCAAAAAAAAATCTCGTTTCTGAATGGGAAAATGGTGATTCACTTCCTACATGGACACAAGTAAAAAAATTATCGAAAGCTTATAATGTTTCAGAATTAATCTTTTTCTCCAATCAAAAAATTGAAGAATATAAAAAACTTCCTGATTACCGAGTGGGTGCGGAAAAAGAAAGTGATAGAGATGTTAATAAACTCATTAACCTTGTTATAAAAAGACAGGGCTGGCTTGAACAGAAACTCAAATCAGAAGGTTATCCAAAAAATAGTATTCAAGGAAGTGGAAGAAATATTGATAATCCCCTTGAACTATCAAAATTTATTTCACAAAAGCTAAATATAAACTTTCAGGAAATCAAAAATATTTCTGGGTATCAAGCTGGAAAAAAAGTTTTAAAATATCTCATCAACAAAGCAGAAATTCATGGAATTTTTGTTGGAAAAACTATTTCATATCATAAAATTGAAGTTCAAGACATGAGAGGGGTTTTCATATCTAATGATTATTGTCCCTATATTGTTCTAAATAGAAAAGATGCAGTTTCTGCACAGATTTTTTCTTTTATCCATGAACTAGCGCATCTTTTTAGAAAGAGTGAGGGTATATCAAATAGCTTAGATTTTCGAAAATCAAATCCAAAAATAGACAAGGAAGAAACTTTCTGCAATAGAGTTGCAGCGGAGTTACTATTGCCAGAAAACGAATTTGATAAGAAATTTTACACCAAGACCGATATTGATAATCTATCTGAACTCTACAAATTGAGCAAAATATTCGTTTTTTATCGACTTAAGGATTTGGGCAAAATTAGCAAAGGAGGACAGGACGAATTGGAAACTTTGATAAAAAAAGAGACTGCAGAAAATATCATCAAAAGTAAAAGTAATAAAGATAGCGGTGGAGACTACAATAATAATATGAAAGATTCAAACGGAAATCTTTTTAATAAAATTGTCTCGAATTCATATTTAGAAAATAAAATAGGCTATACAGAGGCTTCACACTTACTTAACTTTGGAGTTGAAAAATATGAATAATGATCCATCGACAACAAAATATGTCATGGATACCAATATGTTGATTGGTTTTTCCAAATGGATTCCAATCAGTTTAAACAAAAGCTTCTGGGATGCATTGGAGTCTTCTTTGGAAGAAAGAAAATGGGTACTTCTTGATATTGTTGTTGGTGAAATAAAACATAACAAACCTCTAGAGGATTGGTGTAAGAAACAGAAAGTAAGTGGTTTGATAACTAATATAAGTGATGATGACAAGAATGGTGGTATAAAAATCAACAATGATTACCCGATGATTGACCAGAATACTTTCAAATCTGAAACGGATACATATATAATTGCTCATGCACTCAATAATAAAATAGGTGTTTTTTCAGCAGAAATGCAGAAGTTGCCTGCAGAAAAGCTATACAAAATTCCAGATGTTTGTAGAGAATTAGGTGTTAAATTTATACACAAACAAAAAGATTTCCTTGAGTCAATTAACTTTAGAAATTAAAAATAATTCATCTCTATTTATACTAGGGAATAAAATATAAAAACAAAAAAACCGCCCACCGAGAAAGTTAGACCTCAATGGGTCAGTTTTCTTGGTGAGCGGAGAGACTCAATCAGCTCATCATCGGAGCAAAAGTATTCTCCTCTTCTGAATCACTGAACAAAGCTCGGTACAGATGTCGTTCACGTTGAGGATCGCACACTTGAGTCCTCCCGTGAACGAGCTGGCGATTGTTGAAGATCAGTAGATCCCCTGGCTTCCACGTGTGCTCATAGCAGACGTGTTCTCTCATCGAATCGTTGATGCGGGTCATGAGTGCCGGTATCAGCAACGTAGCACGTTTCCGGTTTGGTTCCGAAATCTTCGACACATCCGGTTCAAGGTACAATGCACTCGACCAACGTAACACCTCGTCGGTACCAATCATCTCAATAAGTGGATGACGATATCTCCGACGTTCACGCTCCATGTATACAACATTAATGGAATCAAGGAGGTTTTGGTTAAACTCCTTGCGTATGGTTTCGAGTACATCTGCACTGGGTGTGAAGAATGTCTCGCCACCTGTTCCACTAGTGCTTACACAATAGAGAATGACGTAGTGCGGTGGTTCCGAGTAGTACACGCCATCTGTGTGGAATGGGAAAGTGTTAGTGTTCTTGCCGCGGTCGGTTTCGTCTTCTCCGCTCACCACGTCTGTAACTTCTCCGTCCCATGTTGAAGCAGGGTTGAAACCGGTTTTCTGCAACGCTCCCGCAATATCCATTTTGGATAGACCGGGAATATTACAAACTGCATACCTGCCTTTGGACTGGGCAAATTCGCCAATCCATGCAGGCAGTCTGTTTTCAATGGTCTTATTCACGGTGTCTCCTTTTCCCACTTGCCGTTTCCAGTCAAGATTTATTGGAATGATAACTTTGTAACAAAGAACATTTGGATTGCTCCCACTAAAACATATTTGGATAAATAAACTTTAGTGGAAGCCGAACTTATGTTCGGCACCTGCGTAGCAGGGTTTTGAGTTGTTGCTTCTACGTCCCGATCTTTCTGGGGGTGGGTTCCCATGCGGCCTGTGCCGACTTGTGGAAGGTAGTTACAAATCCGATAGTGCCGAGCAGTGAGCCGACAGCCATCAAGATCCACACCTTCTCGTTGGGCACATTCTGGAATGCGCGGAATGCAATCCACCCATGAGTCAGAGCACAGAAAAACATCAGCATGCGGAACTGGATCAATTGGGACATATAATCTCCTCATTCCATACCTGCTATTTCTAGTCAGGAATTATTGGAAGTACAACTCTTAACAAAGAACATTAGGATGTTACTCCTACCGCAGAAAACTTTTTTAAAATTTTCTCAGGTAGAAGTCCGAGATATATTCACTCGGACACCTGCATGGCAGGATTTTGAGATTTTTTGTGGTGTAGGGGTCTCAATCCTTCTTTTTCATCTTTTTTGCCTTTTCCATAGCAGACAAAAGAGATTCAAAAGAAGTGATCTCCGAGTCCCGCATTCGAACAAGTTGGAATCCTTGTTCGAGATTGCAATAACTGGGGGTACCATTTGGAGATATTTCCTCCTCGATTTTCAACCCAAGTTTCGCAGCAGCTTCTTTAAATGAATCAGCCACTACGATACCAATGTGCCCCGAATTTGAAGGCGAGTGCGATACGGAAATAATCATTTTGAATCTCCTTATTCCATACCTGCCGTTTTCGGTCAGGATTTTTAATGGAAGGATAACTCTCTAACAAAGAACTTTTTACTACTCCCATTCAAATATTTTTTCTAAAAGTACTTGAATGGAAGGGCGACGACATGGTCGCCCTGATATAGAACTACTCGGAGAGTGGATTCTTCAGTCGAGACTTGAAAATCTTTCCCAACTTCGGATCAGTAGCGGTGAGGACCTCCTTGAGCTCGAGGAAAGACTTGTTGCCCATTCCGTATCCTCTCAATTCGACCTCACTCTTCTTGACCAGATCGCCGATGGTTTCAACACCAGCTCTCTTCAAGATAGAGTAGGAACGGATGCTAAGCTCCAGATCTTCGACATTCCTACTGGCAATGTCGTATGGAATTCCCTCACCCGCGAGCTGCCACGCCAACATCTTCTTGTTTTCCTTCCAGTCTTGAATGATCTGCTCCAAGGGAGCCGATCGATCTTGACGAGCGAAAGGGACAAGTCGAGGAGCATTCTCCCAACTTCGTAGCTGCCTCTCAAGACGACCGAGATTCTGGTACAACAACTCCTTGTCGACCCCAAACTTTTCTGCCAGGAGTCTCTTTGGAACGTGCTTGTCGCCAATCTCATTCATCAGGCAGAAGGCCTGCCACGTCACTTCATTTGTCGTGATCCGCGAGACTAAAGAGGAGAAAGTTTCCTCTAGATACTCTACGGAGCCGTTGGGCCATCGGGGCGTCATATGGTGATCAATGAAGCTTCTATTCAGCCACATTCGAGTGTGATTATGGAGACTCTCCCGCAGACCCTTGAAGGTTTGTGGGATTTCATCCTGCTTAATTTCGGAAAAGCTCTGTGGGAGCTTCCAGTCTACACCGAAGATCGTACAGAGCATTCGGCGGTAGTGGAGTTCCTCGGGCTTCCAAGGACGAGTCATGATCTCAAAACAGAGATCGAGAGAGTTGCACCACCACTTCGTGATGGTGAGAAAAAGCGTTTCGCGCATTTGGTGTTACTCCTTGTATTCTATATTGACGTATTTATATCCTCTCGCCAGAGGTAATTCAAAGAACTCTGTTTCGTCCTTTTGGACTCATCAGGTAAGATTTCATCTTACGACAGGAGGGATTTTAGAGAGTCCCTCAAACTCTTTTAAGTTGGCATAGTCTCTTCCAGAGTCGCAAGCAATGAATTCAAGGCATTGATGAATTTCCTGTTGCGAGCTTGAAGTTTGTCGATATCCTGGGCACGACTGTTCGTCATACCAGGCTTATCAAAGTCTTTTTCGAGGTCATCAATTTGTTTCTGATAACCTTCGATTCGTTTGATAGTGGTGGCTTTATCGGAGATAAATCCTTCAATCATATCTTTCCGATACCACCCACCCATCGCTTCGAAGACACGATTGCGCCGATTTTCAATTTCTTCTGGTGCAAATGGCATTGTTTTCTCCGTTCAAAATCTACTATCTATTATACACCCTTTCATACCTCTTGTCAAGCCCAAAATGGTAAAATCACTCCTCCTAAATGAGCCATTAAAATGGTATAATTTACTCATGGAAAACGAAGAAATACCTTCCCAACCTATTCCCGATACTTCTCCGCAAGGAGAAGTATCGGCTCCTGTGGTAACAGATCAACCAGTCGAGACAGTTGTATTAACTCCAACGGCTCAAATACCAGCAGATGAGCCGTTAGGCTCATCTGCTCCCTCACCAGTCGAGCAATCGACTGATCCAGTTTCTTCTGTTCCAGATTCCGTACCTGCTCCAGTATCGGCAGAGCCGATACCTTCTCCTGTTCCCCATACCAATATCATCCGTGAGCTTCTGGCGAAAGCCAGAGCGAAAATTCAATCTCGTAAGAGAGTGAAGCTTGATAAGGTTATGACTTTATTCGCGAAGCGAACGCAAATAACTAACGACGAAGTCGAGAAACTTCTTCATGTATCTGATGCTACAGCAACAAGATATTTAGAAAGTCTGGAGAAGGAAGGAAAAATTAAACAGAGTGGAAAGACTGGGAAAGGAGTAACGTATAGCAAAATATAATTCTTAAATAATATGAATCCAGAAAATTTAGAAACAAAAAATAATCAAATTGACTCTGCAAAAGAATTTGCAACTAAAAAATTTAAGGAAGTAGGAACTGGAAATCATTTTCTGGAAGTATACGAGATTATGAAAGATGAATTTCACGTTGATGACGAAGAAGTGCTTATTGCAGGATTACTTCACGATACACTTGAAGATACGGATACTACATATGAAGAAATAGAAAATAATTTTTCAAAAAGAGTCGCAGATTTGGTGGAAGAAGTCTCTCATCCAAAAAACTACAATGCAGAGCAAAAGAAGGAGTACTATGAAAAAATCAAACATATTTCTCTGGATGGTAAGATGATCAAATTGGCAGATTTTGCATCTCATTTACGTAAGTATATTGGTGCATACACAGGTACTAGTAATTATCCAAAATCCTGGAACAACGGATACATTATGCTCATTCGTCCATTTTTGGACAGTTGTGATGAGTCCGAAGCTAAACATTTAGTATTTGAGATGACAAAAGAGCTGGAAGACTATATTTTTAAAAATCCAATAGAAAAACCTAACGGCTCAAATACCACGATATGAGCCGTTAGGCTCATGGGAGCTTCCCGCCAGTTCTTGTGGTGGGAATTGGTGCGCGCACGGTGGGTGGGGCAAGCACACCCCGGTCTGGAGCCTCGGACATGTTCCGTTTTGGGCGCGGTCAGGTAAAAGCAAAATGGTATACTACCACTAGCCCAAAGGAATGTCCGAGGCGAAACGGAATATTAGAGTTACCACAAAGGTACGGTAGTACAGCAGTGAATTCCGTCAGTTTCTCCCCCAAAGGAGAAACCCGCCCGAAGCCCAATCGCCCATTCCGAAAAAAGAAATCCCGCGCTGGAGCGTACGATTTAGTTGAGAGCCATCACGTACGTGGAGCGTGCCACATTAGCTTTCGAAAAAAGTTCGAGCAAAGGATAAAATTAGGCCGCACATATTAAAAAACCGCATGCGCGGTTTTTTAATATGTGCGGAGGAATGCAATACTGAAAGTTTTGCGGGTGAGATTTAACCCCCCTCACTTTCTTCATATTTGATATTATTTACTTATGAAGTCAGAAAAAATATATACATGGATTGGTTCTCTTACTCCATTCTACGATTATATATCCGCACTCGTGGGATATAAAAAATCTGTGCATTTTTTTGTGTCCCAGCTACCGTTCTCTAAAGATGCATCATTTAAGGTCCTTGATGCTGGCTGTGGAACCGGGGTCTACTCTCTTGCCATACTAGAACAATACAAAAACTCCTCCGTAACAGCCTTTGATTTTAGCGAAAAAATGCTACAAGGCTTCGAAGACAAAGTTTCAAAAAAATATGCCGACCGCCTCCGACTATTTACTGCTAACATACAGAGTCCTCTCCATGAAATTGAATACAAGAAGTTTGATTTAATACTCACGGGAGGAGTTTTAGAATATGTTCCTCATGAGGCTTTGTTGCATGAAAACCAACAAACCCACTCAAAACACCCGAGAGCGCAAGCTCTCGGGTGTTTTCTCTTTCATTCTCACGTCACATAACTCTCCGGAGTCCCCAGGAAATGAAAGGTATTAAGGATATTGCATTTGATCACCACTTCATTTCTCTGGCTTTCATCTGTACGAAATGACATATGATGACCAAAAGTAGTCTTGTATCGAAACATACAGGTCTCTGCAAGAGACCTGGTGTGATATCCAGAATTTTGTTTCCATTGTTTTCTGGTACTCGTGCGTATGGCTCGAAGATTCACATCTCTGGGATATGGAGTGTGTTTGTTGTTTGCATGCATGTGTATGACTGCATTCTTTTGTGGTGGTACATGGAAGCCAGTGACCCCGTGAGCCATGAGGGTATGGTATACATTCCATGTATCAAAGGCGCCATCACCATAGAAGTCAGTGATGGGTGCATCTTCTTGCTTGAGTATGTCGAGAATTGGAGTACTGTCATGAATATTGTTGTCGGTAACGACAACTGCTCGGATCTCGCCTTTTGAATCAATCCCAATATGTAGTTTCTTCCAAACCCTCCTCTTGCTCCATCCATGCTTCCTCACTTTCCATTCTCCCTCTCCAAATACCTTTGCTCCTGTAGAATCAAGAATGAGGTCGGTCACATCTTTTGGTGATCTGTTGAGTATCACACCGAGATCCTCTGCTCTTCTTGAAATGGTGGTGTAATCAGGTACAGAAAGTGGGATATGAAGGAGATCGAAGAGTGATTGAACAAATCCTGTGGTTGCTCGGAGGGGTAATCGATACAATGCTTTGAATGTGAGCATCACTTCAATTGCTCGGTCTGAGTATGTATTATGTCCTTCTCCATACCACCACCTCTCAATATCTGGGGATATCCAGAGAGTGAGAGATCCACGCTTAATGAGTGCTTTGTTGTATTCTCCCCAATTCTTTAACTTGTATTTTTTCTTTGTTTTGGTACTTTTAATGATGTCTTTGGTGTGCTTCATATCCTCCATTGTACCGAAAACACCACCAAGCTTGCGCTTGGTGGTGTTTTTGTTGTGGAAAAGTTTTTTCTTGCAACAAAGCC
>JAPLZY010000021.1 GCA_026394775.1 Candidatus Zambryskiibacteriota bacterium | reverse complement strand
GACCGAGGGTTGTGCCGATGTCGGTCAGGCTTGCGCCTGCCCGACACATCTTTTCAACACAGAATCTCTCTTCATCTGACAGGTGTTTCTTTTTGTTTGCCATTGGGATCTAGTGTATCCAATGTTCGTATTTAAAGGTATCTGGAAGAGTTCTTTCAATGTTTGTTCGTAGGCATGCGCAGATGCCAATACGAACCAAGCAGTCGAGGCAACCCAGCCATCATTCCACTTTTTTGTGGAATCACGGGGAAGGGCGTATACAGCGAAAGATTTAGAAACTTCACCCTCACGGGGTCGTTCATACCAGTGCATTCTGGTTTAGATCAAGTAGCCAAGGTACGTTCCAAGAAGATGCTGACGAACCCTGAGCCATCCCAGCCACACGTCTGGTACACTAGCTCTGGTATCTTCTACTGCAACAGGAGGAATGGTAACATTCCTTCTTCTATCAAAGCATTTAATTATTGAATCTTTTGATGGGAGTAATCCAAATAGTTCTTTGAATAAGAAGTGAAAATGTCTTCAAAAATCAAAACTGTTGGCAAAGTACAAAGGAGAAGTAAAATGACTCAAGACACAGTAGAGACTTTCGAACAAGCAATGGAAACGGTATCCGACTCCATTGCAAACTTTAAGCGTTTCGTAATGGCGCTGAACAAATTTCTCGAGTTGCACAAACTCGGAAGTGTAGTACTTAAGAAACGTGGCGGTCTTCCTGAGCTTGATGGGTTTACTCACAGATATGATATTACGATGTTTACGCTCCGTGATCCTCTCAGGAACGATATACTTTATGTCGATCTTTACACCGACGGAAGAGCAACTGGTGAGAACTTCAAGGTTGATAACAGTGTTCTCAGTCGCGCTGGCGGTTGCACGTGGGACGAGGCAATAGAGGAGACTTTAGAAACCATCGGAGTCTTACAGCACACCGCCTTATCTCGGGAGAAGATAGGAAAGATTATCGAGTTGCTTGGATAACGAGCAAAGCCTAACCAGCTATAAAGAGGTCTCATCAAAGGAGGTGATTATGAAATACGACTGCATTCTACGGAGTGCAGTTTTTTGTTATTTAAAATGCTAAAATTATAATTTATTCATATGCAAAAGGTTCTAATTCCAACCCCTTTAGGTCATAATTATAAGCAATGATGGGAACCATCAAGTGCTAAAAGTGCGCTCGATGGTCCCCATTAATACACCATCAATGCAATATAGTGTCCGAATAGCATGCAATTTTTTTGTATACAAAGACAGTATGTTGATTGTCCAAGGTTTGCTATGATGTGGGTATTATGTTGCGCGCACTTGAAAGGTTTAGACACATGGTTTCCAACGATATTGGGATCGACCTCGGTACAGCCAATACCTTGGTTTATGTGCGTGGAAAAGGGATCATTATAAACGAGCCATCGGTAGTGGCTGTCAACCAAAAAACTGGTCGTGTGGTGGCAGTAGGAACTGATGCAAAAAATATGCTCGGCCGTACTCCGGGACATATTGTTGCTGTACGACCACTCGTCGACGGTGTTATTTCTGATTTTGAGGTTACTGAAGAAATGATCACATACCTCATTAACAAAGCTCAAAAAAATGGCAAAAAACTGATCGGTCCACGGGTTGTAGTGGGAGTTCCGTCTGGTATTACAAATGTAGAGATTCGCGCGGTGCGAGATGCAACAAAAAATGCAGGAGCAAGTGAGGTGCATATTGTAGAGGAGCCAATGGCTGCAGCTATTGGAATACGACTCCCGGTGATGGAGCCGATTGGTAATCTGATTGTGGATATTGGGGGAGGAACAACAGATATCGCTGTTATATCTTTAGGTGGTGTAGTGCGCTCAAAAAACCTGCGAATTGCGGGTGACAAACTTAACACTGATATTATTTCTTATGTACGCAGTGAATTTAAAATCTTGATCGGTGAAAAAACTGCCGAAGATATTAAGATAAAAATTGGGGCAATACTTCCGGGCGCAACACCACTTGAAGCATCAATCAAAGGAAGAGATTTGATCACTGGTTTGCCTCGAGAGGTGATAGTGACTGATTCGGATATTAGAGAAGCGATCTCTCTTTCAATCGATACGCTTGTTGAGTCGGTTAAAGAAGTGCTTGAAATCACTCCTCCAGAAATTGTCTCTGATGTAATGCAAAGAGGTGTGTATTTGACCGGAGGAGGAGCGCTCATACCAGGTCTTGCGCAGGTGATAGAAGAGTATACAAAGATAAGTGTGCATATTGCCCCCGACCCACTCACGGCAGTGTGTCGAGGTACCGGTGTTATATTGGAAAATATTGAAAAATACAGCGACGTACTGATCGCAAACGAAGATGAGCTTCCTCCTAAAAAATAAGCCAAAAAGTAATGTAAAAAAAGTGGTGGGCATTTCAGTGCTTGTCTGTTTCTTTTTGCTTTCTTTGAAGTTTTTCTTTCCACGCTTTCTCTTGTCGGCATCTCTTGCGCTTGCTTCGCCGGTGTGGAAAGTGCGCGACATGACACAGTCGACCTTTTCTGGTTTTTTCGGATATTTTAGAAGGGTAAGTACTCTTCAATCGGAAAACGAACAGCTACGTTTACAACTTGAAATACTGCATATAAAAGAAGCGGGGTTTGATCAAATTAAAACCGAGTACGAAGACTTAAAAGGACTTTTAAATGCAACATCAACACCAGAGGTTCTTCTCGCGCGTGTTTTATCAAAACCCCCTTTTACACCCTATGATTCTTTGGTCCTCGATAAAGGAAGCGCAAAAGGTGTAAAAGTGGGTGATACGGTATATGCAAACCAGGCTCTAGTGCTTGGTCGTATCTCTCAGGTCACCTCTGGTTTTTCTTATGCAACACTTTTTTCTTCAGGAGGCGAATCCGGTGAATTTACAATTTCTCGTACCGGAGTCTCTGTGTCTGTTTTGGGGATAGGAGGGGGGAATTTTGAAATATCTCTACCAAAAGATTTTGATATTGTTGTCGGAGACACTCTTTTGTACCCAGCATACGATGAAGGGATAGTGGCAAAAGTATATGCAGTCGATGAGACATCACAAAATTCATTTAAAAAAGTATATGCGCGTATACCAGGTTCTCTTTTTAAAATAAAATCAGTGCTTATCGGGCAGATGTGATAGAATTCTTTTTATGAATCTTCGAATCAGTCTCTGTATATGCATGCTCCTCAGTTTTTTTGTTGTACCGTGGTGGGCTGTGCTGGCTTTGCTTCTTGTCTACACTGCATATTTTTCTCCTGCATACGAGTCTATTGCACTTGGTTTTTTTGCTGACACGCTTTACAACACAGGCCCCATCTACACCCTTTCAATTACTGTCGCTTTATGTGTCAGTTATTTCGTCCTTTCGCGACTTAGACTATAATACAAGCTATGATTCAATGGATCACCCGATTTTTTCGTCACAGAAAACACTATAAAGACATTGATCCCGATGAGATTTTTCTTGATTCACAAAATCTACCCGAATTTAATGTGCATCAGTTTGAAGGTCGAATAGAAAAACCCATCTCCAAGCGTTCTTTTACCCTCCTTGGGTTGTTTTTTGTTGGTGTGTTGGGTGTGTTTGTTTATCAGCTTTGGTATTTACAGATCGCACACGGAGAGGCATATGCAAGAAAAGGTGAGAGCAATCGTCTTGCTGATTCTATTGTATTTGCAAACAGGGGAGTGATATTTGACCGCAACGAGACCCCGCTTGTATGGAATGATTTAAATCAAAATAACGGAGATTTTGCTTTGCGTGTGTATGCCACATCAACAGGGCTTGCAAGTGCTTTAGGGTATGTAAAATACCCAACAAAAGACTCTTCTGGTTTCTACTACCAGACCGCATACTCACCAAAGGACGGTATTGAAAAAATGTACAACTATATTTTAAGTGGTACAAATGGTTTTCGATTGACTGAAACTACAGCTCGAGGGGTTTCTACATCATTGCGTGTGGTGGAGCCAGCAGAAGATGGTCAAAACCTTCACCTGTCGATCGATGCAGGAGTGCAAAAAAGCATGCACAGCGCCATGCTCGAGTATGCAGAACGAGCAGGATATCGAGGAGGGGGTGGAGTGATTATGGACATCACGACTGGTGAGATTATTGCAATGTCGAGCTTTCCTGAATATGACGCAAATATTCTTTCTTTGGGAGCAGATAGTGAAAAGATAAAAGAATATTTAAATAACAAAAATAATCCATTTTTAAATCGAGTGGTGGGTGGAATATATACACCTGGGTCTATTGTCAAACCTTTTATTGCCATGGGTGTGCTCACTGAAGATATTATCGACCCTAAAAAACAAATACTTTCGACGGGGTCTCTCTCAATACCAAACCCGTATAACCCTGACAAACCAACTGTGTTTCGTGACTGGAAAGCACATGGTCTTGTGGATATGAGGCGAGCAATTGCTGTCTCTTCCAACGTTTATTTTTTTGAAGTTGGAGCGGGTTTTGGTACGCAGAAAGGTTTAGGAATTACTAATATTGAAAAATACATGCGCATGTTTGGTTTTGGAGAAAAATCAGGTATTGAAGTGTATGGTGAAAAGGCGGGAGTGATACCAAACCCAACATGGAAAAAAAGTTTGTTTGGACAAGATGAAGAATGGCGACTTGGAGATACCTACAACACCTCAATCGGGCAATACGGAGTACAAGTCACGCCGCTTCAGGCAGTACGTGCAGTGGGAGCTATAGCAAACGGTGGGCGCTTGCTTTATCCAACCTTGATCAAAGCTACCGCTACGTATCAAAGTCTTTCGACCCCAGTCTCGCTACCTGAAGCAGATTTCGAGCTTGTCCGGGAAGGTATGCGCATGACAGTGACTGAAGGTACCGCCAAATCTTTAAATTTTCCGTTTGTGAAAGTGGCTGCAAAGACAGGAACAGCGGAACTCGGGCCAACAAAGAGCCTTGTGAACTCATGGGTAATTGGATTTTTTCCAGCAGACAAACCTCGATATGCTTTTGCTGTGGTGATGGAAAAAGGACGAGCAAACAATCAGGTAGGGGCGACTTTGATCATGAAGAATGTTTTTGAGTGGATGCAACTCTACGCGCCTCAGTATTTTGACTAGTTTGACTAAAGAGTTTAGATACTATATAAAAGAAGAGGAGGTTCGAATCATGGCTCATGCGAAAGTCCAGAATGCTGGACAAAGATATGGCAGTGCGCGAAAGCGTCGTCGAAAGTACGGAACTGTTTCCGAAACAGAACTTCGCGCCCTTCGAGGTGCGGTTGACAATCGGAGACGATTAGGAAATGTAACCCCTGAAGTAAAGGAGGAGATACTTAACAATATTCTCCTTCTACACAAACAATCGGTAGAGCGCTCCTCTTTCCGCTACTAGCCCAGAAAGCTGCCGCTTTCTGGGCAGCTTCGTTTACTTTTTTTTTGACCTTTCGGGGCATTTTTGGTATAGTAGTGCCAATCAGTTAATATTTCTACACATGAACGAAAAAGAGTATCTTACACAAGAAAAGTTTAATGAATTTGAAAAGGAGCTCGAAGTTTTAAAGGGTACAAAAAGAAAAGAAGTTGCGGAGCAGCTTGAGTATGCAAAATCACTCGGAGACCTTTCTGAAAATGCAGAGTACCACGAAGCACGAGACAGTCAGGCTATGGTAGAAGACCGTATTGCAAAACTCGAAGGGATTTTAAAAACAGCGCTTATTATTAAAGAGCATTCAGCAAGTGGTAGTGTAAATGTTGGCTCAGAAATCACTGTTGAAAAAAACGGCAAGAAGATGGGGTATATTATTGTTGGTACAGAAGAGTCAGACGCTCTCTCTGGTAAAATCTCAATCAAATCTCCATTTGGACAAGCTGCACTTGGAAAGAAAAAAGGTGATTTGTTTACTTATGAGGCACCTGCGGGATCAGTTACTTACAAACTGATCGACATTAAGTAATTTTAAATTTCAAATTTTAAATTTCAAAATAAAACTCTAAAATCATGAATTATGATTTGGAAAGTAGAACAAAGAAATTTAGTATAGGGATTATTGATGTTTGTAAAAAAATCAAGACAACTACTTTAAATAGAAATCTTATTAATCAAGTTATAAGATCAGCAACTAGTATAGGAGCAAATTATAGAGAAGCGAATGGAGCTAGTTCTAAAAACGACTTTAGAAACAAGGTCTTTATTTGCAAGAAAGAAGCTCAAGAGACTGAATATTGGCTAGATCTTTGTGTGCATGCAGAGCCGGAATATAGTAAAGAATTACAGATCTTACGAGAAGAATCTCGACAACTAACCTTAATTTTCGGTAAGATAGCAGGATCAGTCAAAGATAAGGTATAATTGAAATGTACTTTTTGAAATTTGAAATTTAAAATTTGAAATTAATTTCTATGGCATCACTCGATGAAATTCGCGACGCACGACTTGCAAAGCTTGAACTTTTGAAAGCAAAGGGGGTTAATCCGTATCCTGCCAAAATTCCCCGGGATTTTTCTCTTGCAGAACTAAAAAATACATTTGCAGAAAAAGAGGCTTCAGTCGAGTCTTTTTCTGTAGCAGGGAGAGTGATGGCGTTGCGAGGTCAGGGTGCAATTCTTTTTGTTGTGCTTTTTGATGGAACAAAAAAGTTTCAGGTAATTTTGAAAAAAGACGAACTCGGAGAAGAAACACTTTCTTTCTTTACTGACACGGTAGATATCGGAGATTTTATTTCAGTGACAGGGCACGCTCTGACCAGTCAGCGTGGAGAGGCGAGTGTGCTTGCAAAGTCCTGGACCATGGGTGCAAAAACACTACTCCCACTTCCTGAAAAATGGCATGGCCTCACAGATATCGACGAGCGATATCGAAAGCGATACCTCGACTTTTTGATGAATGATGAGGCTCGAGATTTGATATACAAAAAAAGTAAATTTTGGGATGTAACACGAGAATTTTTGAAAAAAGAAGGATTTTTGGAAGTAGAAACTCCAACACTTGAAACAACAACCGGAGGAGCAGAAGCAGAGCCATTTAAGACTCATCACAATGACTACGACCTGCCAGTATTTTTACGTATCTCAGTGGGAGAGCTTTGGCAGAAGCGCCTGATGGCAGGAGGCTTTGCGAAAACATTTGAAATCGGCCGGGTGTATCGAAACGAAGGTTCAAGTCCAGAGCATTTACAAGAGTTTACCAACATGGAATTTTACTGGTCTTTTGCTGACTACCGAGATGGTATGAAGCTGGTAACAAATCTCTATCGCACTATAGCAAAAGAAGTGTTTGGAAAAACAGAGTTTACGACTCGAGGGCATACATTTGATCTTGCCAACGAGTGGACTGAAGTAGACTATGTTGAAGAAATTAAAAAACAAACAGGTGTGGATGTGACGGAAGCATCAGAAGATGAAATGAAAAGCAAACTGCAAGAACTTAAAGTGAAGTATGATGGTACAAACAAAGAAAGATTGACTGATACACTCTGGAAGTACTGTCGAAAAAATATTATCGGACCTGCGTTTCTTATTAACCACCCGGCTTTGGTTGGACCTCTCGCTAAACTTAATGCAGATGGAAAAACTGTGCAGATATTCCAACCAATTATTGCTGGTAGTGAAGTGGGTAAGGGGTACTCAGAACTCAATGATCCGATCGACCAGGCAGAGCGTTTTGTTGCTCAGCAAAAACTGATCGAAGGAGGGGACAAAGAAGCAATGATGCCAGATATGGACTTTGTGGAAATGCTTGAATACGGCATGCCACCTACATGCGGTTTTGGTTTTGGAGATAGGTTCTTTGCATTTCTTGCAGATAAGCCACTACGCGAACTCCAGACCTTCCCTCTCATGCGCCCGAGAATCGAGTAAAATCACACCATCTACTTTGTCGCAGTTCAGATTTTAAAAATCACCGTACGACAGTACGGCTCATTTTAAAATCATTCTGCTTCGCGTATCTGGTGCAATTTTCATCGATTCTAAAAGTTGAGTAATATATAGAAGTAAGAAGAAGCCCGCATCTTTCAAAAGATGCGGGTTTTTACGCGCGAGGTTATTTCTTGTAGGTAGTACAGTAGAGATATTGGCCAAAAGATCGAACATGTGAGCATGTCTCCTATACCAAATTTATCACGGTACACTAGTGTAGATATGACACATGCAATCATGGCTCCATAAAGCCATATGCAAAATAAAAAATGCGCTTGAAAAAATTCCATGGTGCTTTTTCTCCTCGTGCACTATAGCATGTCTAGTTCTATATTGAATTATATTTTATCCACAACAAGTGGAAAGAGGGTAGGTGAACCATAAAATTGACTATTTTTTGTAATAAAGTACTCTTTTACCAGATTTTAGTCTGGAGGAAATGTACATGCCACGAAAAGCTATTATGGTGCGTCACGCACTACCTGATGGAAATCAGGTTGATAATGGGAGTAGAAGTGAGTTGATAAGCCTAGCAGGACGGATAAATAGCCTGCTAAGTCAAAGGGAATTAGGGAAGATCTTTTCTTCTAATCTTGCTCGAGCGAGGCAAAGTGCTAGCGTCCTAGTGAGTGAGGGAGTTGCAGGTGGGATAGACTGCCAGAATATTCTTGGTGACTTTGAACCCGATAAAGTCACGATAGAGCTTTTAGGTCAGGTGTGGGCTTTGATCTCTGAGTGTGAGGGTGATGTAGTTGTTGTCGTTACCCACCTTCCAATTCTCCACGGTTTGTTGAAGTTTTGTGTCGACAGGATGGGTTATCAATGCCCACCTAAGATCAACATAGAGGATGCTAAGGCATACATGATCGATTTTGAGAGGATAACAATCTCTCGGTTTTAAAAACACATAAGATGAAAAGCCCAGGGCGAACCCTTGGGCTTTTTCTACACCCAACTTCTTGTCCACATACCAAGTGTTGTTATGTGGGATGAAGTGGTATAAAATAGTATGTAAGTGGGAAGAAGTGGTAAATTAAATATACGAATATACGAATGAAGAAAACACACGAATGGATACGAATAAAGAAAAATCCCACGTATCTATTCGGAATCATTCGTAAGTATTCAATTCGTTAATTCGTATCTTTATGTTGATCGGAGAATACACACACAGCATCGATGAAAAGAACAGAGTTTCGCTTCCGGCGAAGTTTCGTTCTGAAATGGGAAAAAAGCTCGTGCTTACTCCCGGTCTCGACAACTGTCTTTTTATTTTCACACTTAAAGAGTGGTCAACAATAGAGCAAAAGTTAAACCAGTCTTCTCTCTTGCAAGCTGACAATCGAAGTTTCAACCGCTTTATGTTTGGTGGCGCGGTTGAGGCTGAAGTAGATTCGATTGGGCGTATCTTGGTCCCTGATTTTCTTCGAGACAGAGCATCACTGAAAAGCAAAGTGGTCTTGATCGGAGTTTCAAACCGAGTGGAAATGTGGAATGAAAAAGCGTGGGGAGAGTATAAGAAAGTGGTCGAGAAGCAGGCGGATACGCTTGCCGAGAAGTTGGGGCAGGTGGGAGTGTTATAAAAATTTCAAATTCAAAATTTAAAATTTCAAAACAAAATACAATAATTGCATTATATTTGAAATTTTAAAATTTGAAATTTAAAATTTACCCCATGATCCACCGCTCTGTACTTTTACAAGAAGTCATAAAAGGTCTTGATATCCAACCGGGAGATGTTGTTGTAGATGGCACACTCGGCAACGGTGGTCATACTAAAGCAATTGCCGACATGTTTGGTACTTCTATCAAACAAATAGGCATTGATTTGGATCAAGATGCACTCGACCGTTCAAAAGAACGTCTCGCGGACACAACATGTGATATGACCTATGTTCTCGGAAGTTTTCGAAACATAGACGAACATATGGCAGCTTTGGGACAAGAGACGGTGAACAAAGTGCTGTTGGATATCGGACTTTCTTCAAATCAACTTGAAGAGTCAGGAAGAGGGTTTGCATTTCGTTCAGACGAACCTCTCAAGATGACTTTCAAAAAAGAGCTTGGCGAAGAAGAGTACGATGCACATACGATCGTAAACACTTGGGACGAAGATTCTCTCCGAACAATCATCAGGTCTTATGGAGAAGAAAGATTTGCGGGGCGTATCGCTCGAGGTATCGTTCGAACACGAGAGCTCTCGCCGATTGGAACAACCACTGACCTGGTAAATGTGATACTCGCTTCCACTCCACGGTTTTACCACCACGGAAAGACACACCCTGCGACAAGAACCTTCCAGGCCCTTCGGATCACGGTCAATGACGAGATCTACGCACTGGAAGAAGGTCTGGAGAAAAGTTTTGCGCTTCTGGCTCCCAAAGGCCGTCTCGCAATCATTTCCTTCCATAGCTTGGAGGACCGGCTGGTCAAAGAGCATTTCAAATCTCTCGAAGCAGCAAAGCAGGGAATACGCATCACGAAAAAACCAATAACACCAAAAGACGAAGAAGTATACGAGAACCCTCGTTCTCGAAGTGCCAAATTAAGAATTATTGAGAAAAATTAAAGTTCTATACACATCATGAATACACAAACATATAAAAATATAGTAATGGATGAGAAAAGTATGTTCTGGGCTTTTTCAGCTATTATATTTTTCTCTGCTATTTTCTATATGTATTGTGTTACAAGCACTATCCACAATGTGGTAGCACGAGAGCGTCTTGAAACTAAAAATTCAGATCTTGCACTTTCAATCGGTCAAAAAGAATTTGATCTTATTGGTCTTAAAAATGAGATCACCATAGCTCGAGCAGAAAACCTCGGTTTTAAAGAGGTAGCACAAAAAACTTTTATTACACGACAGTCTGTGAGTTTTGTTTCTCGTACTGAATCCGAAATATAGTATACTTGTAAGTATGTCTTCTTCTTTCTCAGTCTCGCGCATACGTTTTTTATCCTTTTTAATACTCTTTGTTGCAGGTGTGATTATTATCCGCTTGTATATACTGCAAGTTACAGAAAACGATACCTATCTTGAAAAAGCAGACCGGCAGTATGCACGTTCTGCTACAAGTATCTTTAACAGAAGCGCTATCTTTTTTACAAGTAAAACCGGAGAGCTCGTGTCCGGAGCGACACTAAAGACCGGTTTTACGGTAGCGGTAAATCCACAAATTCTCAAAAATCCTGAGGGTGTGTTTGAAAAATTAAACCCTCTTGTTCCACTCGAAAAAAGTGATTTTTTGACGAAGGCAACAAAACAAAACGACCCGTATGAAGAAGTGGCAAAACGACTCGACTATACTGTTGGTGAACAAGTAGATGCACTCCAGATACCGGGTGTACGCCTCTACAAAGACCGCTGGCGGTATTATCCGGGCAATGGTCTTGCTGCTCGAACACTCGGCTTTCTTGCGTTTAAAGGTGATGAGTATGCTGGACGATACGGGCTTGAGAGGTTCTACGAAGACACGCTAAAGCGTGGTGTGGGAACGGAAGTAAACTTTTTTGCTCAAATCTTTTCTAATATTGGAAAAAAGGCAGGTGATGCGAGTGAAGGAGATGTGGTTACTTCTATTGAACCAACAGTCCAAACGTATTTAGAAAAAACTATAGATGATGTGAATAAAAAGTATTCGTCAGAATATACAGGAGGGATTATTGTCGACCCAAAAACTGGGGTAATATATGCCATGGCTTTGAGCCCTGGCTTTGATCTCAACAACACTAAAACAGAAAAAGATGTTAGTGTTTTTTCAAATCCACTTGTCGAAGCGGTTTATGAAATGGGTTCTATTATTAAACCCCTCACAGTGGCGGCGGGTATCGACACAGGTACAATAACTGCAAACACTACTTACTATGATAACGGCTTTGTTATAGTGAACAACAAAAAAATCTCAAACTTTGATGGTAAGGCAAGAGGTGTGACTACCATCCAGACAGCACTTTCAGAGTCACTCAACACTGGAATGGCATATATTGTAGGGCAGATTGGTAACAAAACATTGGAGACGTACATGTATAAATTTGGCCTCAATGAACGTACAAATATAGATCTTCCAAACGAAGCAAAAAACCTGGTTTCAAACCTCGAAAGTCCTCGAGATATTGAACATGTCACCGCATCATTCGGTCAAGGTATTGCGCTCTCACCCATCTCGACTGTGCGCGCACTCTCGACTCTCGCCAATGGCGGATATTTGATCCATCCGCACGTTGCAACAAAAATAAATTATAAGATTGGGATTAGTAAAGACATTAGTTTTGCACCTGGAGAGCAGGTGATCAAAAAAGAGACTGCAGAAGAGGTGACACGCATGATGGTCCGCAGTGTTGACGAATATCTGAGAGGAGGTAAGCTAAAGCTGCCCAACTATAGCGTGGCAGTAAAGACAGGTACCGCTCAGATCGCTCGAAATGGAAAATATAGTGAGGACGACTTCCTGCATTCATTTATTGGGTATTTTCCTGCGTACAACCCTCGTTTTCTTGTATTCTTGTATACAGTAAAGCCTCGAGGTGTTCGCTACGGCTCAGAGTCGCTTTCCGAGCCTTTCATGGATACGGTAAAGTTTTTGGTTAATTATTACGAAATACCACCAGATAGATAAGATATTGTTATGCCACTTCTGTATAAAGATTTCATAAAAAAAAGTTTAGTATACTTGGCATCAAAAGTACTGGTGACGCACAAGCCGTATGTTATTGCGATTATTGGTAGTGTCGGAAAAACCACCGCACGTGAAGCTATCTACACCGTGCTTTCAAAAAAACATTCTGTTCGTACAAGTGAAAAAAGTCTCACGACAGATATCGGTGTACCACTCACTATCCTCGGGTGTCCATACAGCATCAGCACGTTCACTGGCTGGGTTCAAAATTTCTCAGTAGCTTTACGACAAGTTTTTTTTACAAAAAACTATCCGCAGTACGTGATACTTGAAATAGACGGGCAAGCAAAAGGTGAAATTGCCCGTCTTGTAGAATGGCTTTCAATCGACATGTTGGTGGTAACAACGATCGGGGAAATACCAGCACATGTGGAGCATTTTGAAACACCAGAAAGTTTGCGGAGTGAGTATGCCTTGATCCTCAAAGCATTAAAAGAAGATTCTAAGGTGGTGGTGTATGAAGATGACGAATATTCTCGGTCACTGAGAAGCGCTTTACATCTCACTATTTCATACGGGTCAAGTGAAAGTGCAGATATTTCAAATGAAGACTATATTGTCGTTTATGAACATGTAAAACCAGTAGGACTTTCGTTTCAATTAAAAAAGCCGGCACTCAATGAAGCTGTTGTGGTCAGAGGGACTCTTGGCATGCATGCCGTTAATGCAATACTAGCTTCTATGGCGGTGCTTCAGGCTCTCGGAGAGCATCCATATTCAATGAATTCATTGTTTGAAAAAATGTCGTTGCCACTTGGTCGGATGAAAATACTTCCCGGTATCAAAGATTCAATTATTTTTGATGACTCGTACAACTCTTCTCCAGTGGCTGTAGAAGAGCTGATTGCTGTCACAAAAAAAGTAAACTCGAAAAGAAAAATACTTGTACTCGGAGATATGTTTGAGCTCGGACGTTTTTCTACACAAGTTCACCGAGAAATAGGTAGAGAGTGTGTTGGTTTTGACATGCTTTTGTGTGTTGGGGTGCGTTCACGGTTTATTAAAGAAGGAGCGCTCGAGGCTGGAGTACTACCTGAAACTATTTTTCATTTTGATACGGCAGAAAAAGCAGGTGCGTATCTGCAAAATATTCTTGAAGCAGGGGATTTTGTAGCAGTGAAAGGTTCGCAAAATATGCGAATGGAGCGGTGTGTAGAAGAGATAATGCTTGAGCCTCTAAAAAAGGAAAAACTCTTGGTGAGACAGAGTGAGGAGTGGTTGGGACGATAAATTTTGACCCACCGGGGATGGAATTGGAATCACATAGTCAAGAATATATTGGTATTTCAACAGATTTAGATAAAGAAAAGCGCCCTCGGTTGAGAGCACTTAGTTAATTTTGCGCAGAACTGAAAAACTATCTAGGTACTTGGTGCAGTCACCGCAGTAGTGACGCTGAGCATCTGGCTGAACGCCTCGGGTGTGACCACTTTGGCAATGAGACCAGAGACCATGGTCGTGACCTCCTCTCCTACGTAGAGTTGATTATGGTCGATTTCGTACAGGTTACCCTTTACCACCACGGTTCTGGCGTTCTCGGCAAGATACTGTGGAGTTACATCACCGCGCTGCTCCTGTATTCTTGGAAGATCTGTCTTGCTGAGAATAACGAACATCTCTCCCTCTTCGATAACTTCCATTATGCAGCGAAAGTCGCCATAATCCAGATCTCCAAATCCCAACCACTCACCGGTCTTGTTGTACCAGTGACAGCCGAACATGATAGCCTTAGTGCTGGTGTGACCAGAACTGAATCCGAAGATATCTCGTACCTCATCCGTATCCACTTGGACATCGTCCAATCCGCCGAACACTCCTCTCGTCAACTGTGCCATAGCATCTATCTCCTGATATATTAATACATGACTTAAACATATATGTCAATTTTAATCTGTTGTACATTTACATCCGGATGTATCAGACCATACAACACCACCTGTCTTGATTTAAAGTCATTTTTTAAGTATTATTTCGACTAGCTTCGAGCGAAATAACAAAGTAATCTTTCTTATTTCCGAGATGCGACGTCGAAACAAAGGATCTAGTTATCCTTTAATTGCCTGTTACATTGGCCTTATCGTCTATCGGCTAGGACATATCCTTCTCAAGGATAGAAGCGGAGTTCGACTCTCCGTAAGGTCACAGATTTTTTAGCCTCATTTATCAAAGTATTTTTGAACACCTTTTGGGGTTATTTTTAACACTTGGAACCATCTATTGACACCTATTATATACTATGCGATGCTCACAGGTAGGAGGATCTTGAACATACAAGCAAACAATGAAAAAGGAGTGTTTTCCTTCAGACCCTCGAACGAGGAAGAGGATGCATTTCTAAAGGCAGTCACAGCCGCTAGACAGCCCGGAGGTAAAATTAAGTACAATGGTCGTTCTAGTGCAACTGTAGGGAGTCCTTGCTATGAGCGGATGGTCTTGAATTTTTTGCTCGACGGGCGTGAACTCAAGTTCAACGCATCGGATGATCAGTCTGAAGAAGTTATTCGGAGAATACGGGAGGTCGCTTTTTTTGTAACCGGAGCTCTGGTTTTCATTGATCAAACAGAAGTTGATGACAAGTTTGTTGTGAATTTCTGTGTGGCATGTTGCCAACTCTGTAATAATTCCATAATCGAACGAGGATGTGCCGATTGGAAAACCTGCGAATCGTGTATCGAAAAGTGTAAACATGACTGGACGCTGGGTCTAAAAAAAGACTTGTCAGGTTCCGGCGAGTACTGCTCGAAGTGCGGCGCTAGCAAATAGCTCTAATGTACAGAAATCTAAAATCCCGCTATGTCGTAAGACCTCTGGCGGGTTTTTTCTTACCCAAACTCCCCAAACTCCTTTTTTATTAATGTAATATTAATTATAATTTTTGTGTTATAATATCATAATGCAAAATAAAAAAATGTTTCTCCTGATTGTCGTAGGGGTAGTTATTATCGGAGCAGCTGTCGTGTACAGGTTGTATCCTGGTGCTCGTATGGTTACTCCAATTGAGAACCCTGAAAAAATCGAAGCAACAAATCCAAAAAATGCGACATATAGTATAGATGGTCAGTCGGTGACATTAGTTAATGGTATTTCGAGCACTCCTGCAGCTCCTGGCTCTGCGTCGATGGTTACTACTCAGTATTTTGGTAATGAAGTGACACATGATTTTGATGGAGACGGTAGACAGGATACAGTTTTTATACTGACACAAAGTACTGGTGGGAGTGGAACATTTTATTATGTGGTAGCAGCTCTCAACACCGCTAGTGGATACATAGGTTCTGCCGGGCTTCTCCTAGGAGACCGTATTGCGCCACAAACGACTGCAATGTCACAGAACAAAGCAACGCCTGATGTGATTGTCGTAAACTATGCGGACAGAAAAGCTGGTGAGGCATTTACGGTACAACCATCAGTGGGGAAAAGTGTGTGGCTTAAACTTGATCTACAGACAATGCAGTTTGGTGAAGTGGCACAAAACTTTGAAGGTGAAGCTGATCCAGGCAAAATGACTCTTGGTATGAAGACATGGAATTGGGTGAACACAACATACAACAACGACACGACCGTAAAACCTAAAACAAATAAATTTGCACTTACATTTAAGACTAATGGTACTTTTTCTGCCACGACAGATTGTAATGGTGTAGGTGGGGAGTATGCCTTAAATGGAAACAAAATTACATTTACAAAAATGGTATCAACGATGATGTATTGTGAGGGTTCTCAAGAACAAGAGTATTCAAAGATGTTGAGCCAAGTACAAAACTATCTCTTTACGTCAAAAGGAGAATTGGTTTTGAATCTAAAACTAGACTCAGGGATGATGGTTTTTAAATAGCATAATAAAATCCCACCAAATCGTTGTAACGAGGAGGTGGGATTTTTTAGTATAATCAAACATGCTATTATGTCTGTATATAATGTCTAATTATGGAAAATTTTGAAAATAAAAATATAATTTTTGATATTGAAAAATCTTCAAATTTTGAAGGGAATGATTCTGTGTTGCTATATGAACGTTTACAGCATCCAGGAGTAAAAAAACAGATTTTGGACTTAATGTCTGAATTCGAACAAACAAAAGAACCTGTAAGAATAACAAGTTATGACGTTGATGAGGTTGGTAATTTTATCGAAACATCAAGTAGTGAAGAGGAGAGAAAAATAAAGAATCGGGAAGAGTTGGAAAAAGAACTTGATGAAAGAGTGAAAGCCGTCTTTCATTCTACTGATATAGAGCATGATGAAGTTGTAGTTGGAAGTTTTAGTAAGGGTAAAGGGGATGTGGGGACTATTTTCTTGCGTGGAATTAATCCAGATGATGGGAAGAAGTACTCAATTAAACAACTGAGTATTATAGAAGCTCATGAAAAAGGTCATGGAATAAGAGATTTTATGGGAGCGGGAGAAATATTTAAATCAAAGATACGAAGTGGTTTTGATTTTTCTAAACTTAGTATTGAAGAAAAAATGAGGAAAGAATTTATTGAGATTGAAATGCAGGAGGCATTTAATACAACAGAAAAAAGGGAGATAGATGAGGATAGTGTGAATAAACGAATTCTAGATTATTTTATGCAACCTAATGAAATAATCGAGCGTATGTCCCAACTGAGGAATTATTTTGGAATGAAGGGTATTGAAGTATTCACTAGAGAACATTTGCAGTATGCGAAAAATAACTATACAAAAGATACTGGTATGGGTATGCAAATACAACTATTTTTTGATGCTATTACCCCTGAAACTGAAGAAAAATTTTTGGAACTAATAAACACCTTGGGTATATAGACTTCAGATTGCACCAAATTGTTGTAACGACGAGGTGGGATTTTTCAATATATTTAAACTTGCTATAATGTATCTATGAAAAAAGAAAAAATCATATATTGGATCAGTACAGGAATACTTGGGCTTTTTATATTGCCGGGTATATTTTTTATAAACAGTAGTTTTGCTTTGGAAGGTATGCAACATCTTGGTATTCCAAGCTGGCTCGGACTTGAGGTGGGGATTGCGAGCTTTGTTGCTGGACTTGTGCTTGTTATTCCTTTTTTTAAGGGTTGGGTAAAAGAGCAGGCATATACTGGTCTTGGTATTGTGTATCTTTCAGCATTTTTTGGACACTTGTCTGTTGATGGACTTGTGCCGACAACACTGCAAGCACTCGTAATGTTTGGAATCCTCCTACTTTCCTATGTGTATTATCATAAAGTAAAAAATAGCTAAAAATATTAGAAAGAAAAAAACCGATAGTATCGGTTTTTTTACAAAATTTTAAAAAGGTGTAATGTGTAATAAGGGAGGTAGTCAGTATGCTCACAAGGCTTCAAAAAGTAACTTCAAACAAGTTGGTTCAGTTGGAGGTAATACATGCAAACTGTAGGTATAGGTGTGACTGGGTGGGCCATGTGCTTGCTGCACCAGAAAATAAGCTTAGTCTAGAAGCTGCCAAGTTTGTTTTGACAGCACGACATACTAAGGAAACAAAAAATTGCACAGGTGAGCTCAGTTTCTATTGGGGGTCTTCAAAAATGTAAGGTCTCCTTTTTGTATGTGGAGAAGAATAGTGTTGTGCAGATACACTCTCTGATATACTAGATGTATATGGAACATGTTCCTCCTCTCGCACCTCATAATTTTAAATCTCCCGCAGAAGAGATTGCGTATTTGCGTGAACAAGTAGCAACACGCGAAGAAGAGCTCAGAGACAAACGAGTGTGGACGAGTACAGAAACAGCTGTTGCTGAAAAGATTTCTAAATACAGAGGTCAGATTGCAGAAGATGTGCTCCATGCAAACTACGCTCTGTCTTCAAAAAAAATAGAGGAAATAGTGCTGAACCTCTCTCCAGAGATTCATGACAAAAAAATGAGTGAGCTTATGGCACTTATGCAAAACAAAGGAGTAAAAAACACACTCTCAGTACTTTCCGCACTTCGTGACCCGCACTTAGAGGATGATTTTCACCGAATGCTCGTACAGTATATTCAAGGAGGGTACCCGACAAAAAATATGCCAGAAAAAGTCGCTCAGATAGCGAAGATGGTGATGTATGAAGTGATCTTACCTGAAGCAGAAGAAGGTAAGACACGCAGTGTCAAAGAGACAGTCTCTGCTATGCAGCAGTTTATTTCTGGCATGGACTCTATCTCTTCAGCTAAAGGCGACAAAGACAATTATTTTACTCTTGAGATTGCCAATGCTGAAGGAAGCGAGCAGTTTGTGTTTTATGTTTCCTTGCCGGCTATCAAAAAAGATCTGTTTGAAAAACAGATCACCTCTGTGTTTCCTGGTGTAAAATTTTCCATCGATCCAAACGACTACAATATTTTCAATGAAGACGGTATTTCAGTCGGAGGCTATGTTGCTCTCAAAGAAACAGCTTTGTTGCCGATAAAAACAGTTGAAGATTTTGATATTGACCCTCTGACAGTAATCCTTAATTCATTTTCAAAAATACAAAAATCGGGAGAAGGGGCGGCAATCCAGCTGGTTATAAAACCATCTGGTGACATGTATGACAAACAGTTTAAACATGCTGTTTCTCAATTTGAAAAAGGAGTGCCACTCAAGCACGCTCTCGACGGAGGTTCATTTGTCGAAGGCTTTGGCCGAGCGCTCAAAGACTTGATCATGCCAATCCAGGCCGAGCCAGACAAGCCCGTAAATGCAGAGCAACTCTCTTCAGTTAAGCGAAAAATAAGTGAAAAAATATACCCGACCAATATTCGTATTATTACTTCTGGAAACTCGAGGGCAGAAGCAGAGAAAATATTGGATGAAATAGAAGCAAGTTTGAATCAGTTTTCAAAACAACATGAAAATATGTTTTCTTTGGTGCGTTTGGAAAAAGGTGCATTCGCAAAATTTTCTCGAGATTTTTCTTTCCGTATCTTTAATCCAGACAACATATGCGCGCTTAATTCTAAAGAAATCGCCACATTTTTGCATTTTCCCAATTCGTCTTACGCAGTACAACCTCAACTTAAAACATCTCAAAGTATTGCAGCACCTGCGCCTCAAGACTTGCCAACCGAGGGTACCGTACTCGGGGTCAACTCATATCGCAATGTCGACACGACAGTGCGTATCTCTGCTGAAGACCGACTGAGACATTTTTACACTATTGGACAAACAGGTACCGGTAAGTCGACGTTGCTTAAAAATATGATCATCCAGGATATTGTAGCCGGAGAAGGTGTGTGTATGATCGACCCTCACGGAGTAGATATTCTCGATATCTTGGCAAACGTACCAAAAGACCGTATTGATGATGTGATCTACTTTGACCCAAGCTATGTAGAGCGACCGATGGCTCTCAATATGCTCGAATATGACAGAAGTCACCCCGAACAAAAGACTTTCGTGGTCAACGAACTTTTTAGTATTTTCCAGAAATTGTACGGTGGTAACCCTGAATCAATGGGCCCTATGTTTGAGCAGTATTTTAGAAATGCCACTATGCTTGTGATCGAAGATCCTGAGACTGGCTGTACACTGCTCGATGTTTCTCGTGTCATGGCTGACAAAAAATTTCGAGAGCTTAAAATTTCAAGATGTAAGAACCCTGTGGTGGTGCAGTTTTGGACTGAAGTGGCGGAAAAAGCAGGTGGGGAAGCGTCTCTTGCCAACATCGTACCCTACATCACGAGTAAGTTTGATGTGTTTTTGGCAAACGATGTGATGCGTCCTGTTATTGCACAAGAAAAGTCATCTTTTGATTTTCGAGATATTATGGACAAGAAAAAGATACTCTTGGTCAATCTTTCAAAGGGTCGTCTTGGCGATATCAATGCAAACCTTATTGGTCTTATCTTGGTAGGAAAAATACTGATGGCCGCACTCTCACGTGTCGACTCACTATCAGCCAACCTTCCACCTTTTTATCTCTACATCGATGAGTTTCAGAATATTACTACAAACTCGATAGCGACTATCTTGTCTGAAGCACGAAAATATAAACTCTCTCTCAATATTGCTCACCAGTTTATCGCACAGATTGACCAAAATATCAGAGATGCGGTCTTTGGTAACGTGGGCTCAATCTGCAGTTTTAGAATTGGTGCTGAAGATGCAGAGTATCTAGAAAAGCAGTTTGCCCCAGGTTTTACTGCACGAGATATTATGAATATTGATAACAGAAATGCGATTGTAAAAATGCTCGTAAATGGAAAGCCTGCAAAAGCGTTTAATATTCAAACATTGCCACCACCTAAAGGTGAGTCAGGTATGATCGACAGTTTGAAGCATATTTCATATTTGACTTATGGGGGAGATAAGGAGGAAATAGAGAGAAGTATTCTTTCTAAATATAAAAAGTAATGTTAAAGGGACCCCTAAAGGTCCCTGTCTTTGGTTGGCAATCGTGTTTCTGCATACGGATTACCAAAAAATTTTGTCTTGGCTTTTTTTGCAACTGGCTTTTTTCGAGCCCGTAGTGGCTGAGGGATCTCTGAAACCCTGTCCCACGAATTGCTGCCTGACAACCTGCTTGCCACGTCCGCACGATGCTCATCTGCAACATCGTGTGTGTTAAGCGCTTCAAGTTTTGCCAAGGTTGTATTTCCGCCGTTGGCAAGATAGGTTTCGAAGTACGTTTTTCTGATTGCTCTTAAATCGTACACTGAAAACCTCCTACTTATATTATACTAGTAATAGTTTAGTGCTGTCAAGTTATGCAAGAATACTATCCACCACCTTTTTTACCACATCACCATCAGCTTTCCCTTTGAGGTCTTTCATGAGCATGCCCACAAATTGTCCAGCTTTAGATTTATCTACTTCTCCCATTTCTTCTTTTTTAGCGAGCGCGATTTTCATTATGTCTTCTTCTGACATCATCGCAGGAAGATAGGTTTCAAGTACTGCCAGTTCTGCTTTTTCGTCTTCAGCCAGTTCAGGGCGACCTCCAGAAACAAACTGTTCGATCGAGTCTTTGCGTTGTTTTACTGCACGTCGGATCACCGCAAGAGCTTCTTCGTCTGAAAGCATGTCCTGAGGAGTGCGCTTAAGGTTTACGAGCTCGTTGGTAAAGGCAGAGAGAATTCCTCGAAGAGTTTGCAGTTTGACCGCATCTTTGGCTCGCATAGCTTCTACCATTTTAGTCTTTATATCGATTTGTAGTGTCATATTTTGTTTGGTACTTCCGCATCTGGCAAATTTCGTTGTTGAACTGCAAAAAATAATTTCCACCGTACAACGAGTACGTCTACAATTATTTTTCTGGTTCGCCTAGAACTTTGCTCACCTGCGAAACTCCCATGATTATTTATTTAATATAAGATTATCATACTCATGGTATTTTTGATAGAATAAAAGATATATGGATACATCAATAGTTATTATCATCATACTTGCTTTGTTTGGTTTTTTTGGAATTGTTTTGTTTGTTCTTACTCGACGACCAAAAGAAACAGGTGATATTGGACTCAAGCTTGTGCTTGAGCAGATCAACGAGCTTTCTCGTACAGTAGATGCCAAGATCTCAGAATCAGGACGCATGATGAATGAGTCTGTACGAATGCAGTTTGGGGAATCTGCTCAGCTCATACGCAATGTGACCGAGGGGCTTACAAAGCTCGATGAGACCAACCGCCAGGTGGTTTCTTTTACTGACCAGCTCCAGTCATTGCAAGATATTTTGAAAAACCCAAAACAACGAGGAATTTTGGGTGAATATTATCTCGAAACTTTGCTTAAAAATGTTCTTCCACCAGGAAGCTATGAAATGCAGAAAACTTTCCCCGATGGCTCTATCGCAGATGCGGTGGTGTATGTGAAAGACAAAATGATCCCTGTGGACTCTAAGTTTTCACTCGAAAATTACAACAGGATGGTAGAAACCACCGACCAAACAGAAAAAGACAGACTCGAAAAGCTTTTCGTCAATGACCTTAAACTTCGTATTACAGAAACATCAAAATATATTCAACCAAAGGAGGGGACTATGGACTTTGCCTTTATGTTTATCCCGCACGAAGCTATTTACTATGACCTTTTGACCAACAAGATCGGAGGAACAAAAGAAGATAATGAAAACCTCATACAGCGAGCGGCAGGGAAAAACAAAGTCATTATTGTTTCGCCCACATCATTCATGGCATATCTTCAGACCGTACTCCAAGGTCTTCGTGCGATGCAGATTGAGGAGTCAGTAAAGGGGATTGTGAAGAATGTGGGAGAGCTTCAGAAGCATTTGAAGACCTATGAGGAGTACCATGGAAAGCTCGGAAACGCCCTCTCTACGACTATTAACCACTACAATGCGACCGGGAAGGAGTTTAAGAAAATAGATAAGGATATAATGCGAATTACGGGGGAAAGCCTTGATTTTGACCCTTTGGTTTTGGATAAGCCGGATACGGAAGAATAGAAGTTAGAAGTTGGAGATTAGAAGCTAGAAAACTCATGAATATTGCTATTTTTCCACCCTCTAACTTCTGATATCAAGCTTCTTGTGTCTACCTATTGCATTTTGTCCAATTTTGCTATAAACTAGTAAAATTATGGAATTTGCAGTAATCAAAACAGGTGGAAAGCAGTATAAAGTCGCTTCTGGCGAGTCTATTAAAATCGAGAAAATGATCGGAGATTTCAAGGTGGGAGACAAGATTGTCTTCGACCAGGTAATGCTCATTGAAGGTGCAAAAGGCACTCAGGTAGGTACTCCTACTGTAGCTGGGGCAAAGATCGAAGCAACTCTCGAAGAGATCGGACGAAACAAGACAGTGACTGTTATTAAATATAAACAGAAGAGTCGGTATTTCAAGAAGAATGGTCATCGACAACCTTGGTTTAAAGTGCGAATAGGTTCAATCTAAAAAATAAAAAAATCGCTCAAGCGATTTTTTTGTGTTATAAATAACAGAGAAGGAGGGCTACGGTTTGGCCAAAAAAACGATCACGCCTGTGCCTGCAGTAAAGAGGTGCTCATTTTGCTTTAGGTCAGTGGATGTAGTGGACTACATTATAGCTAGTCCGCCCCAAGAGGAGGTGCCGCAGTCATTAATCTGCAATGAATGCATTGGCGTTGCAGCTGATATGTTTCAAAAATCCAAACAAGAAAATAAATTATAAGATTCCTTTGCTTAATTTAGTCTTATGAGTAGGGTATTCTTATTCCCAGATGGGTTAGCGGGCATTAACCCGTCTGCTCAGGGGACAGGCGCTGTCCCCAAAGCAGCCAGGCTTGCTGGTATTGAAAGTCAGAGGGCAATCGGGTCGGGATAACACAACGTTGTCTCGGCCCTTTTACATATTCATTGACAGTGTACAAACGTACACTGTATACTTACGGAAATGGATCAAAAGTATAAAGAAAAAATTAAAAAATTCTACACTACTCACTCTCGCATGCCTTCTTTTGGAGAGGTTGCTACACTGCTTGGTTTTAAATCTCGCGAAGCAGTAACCAAACTCGTAGCTCGTCTGTCGCGAGACAACTTTCTCACGCAAGACCCTCAAGGAAAACTTATCCCCGGGAATTTTAAAAACCCTCTCAAAGTGCTCGGGAGTGTGCAAGCAGGTTTTCCTACTATCGCCGAAGAATCTATTTCGGATACTATTTCACTCGATGAATTTTTGATCAAAAATAGAGAGTCTACGTATGTGTTAACTGTCCGGGGGGATTCTATGAAAAATGCAGGGATTATAGAAGGCGATATGGTTTTGGCTGACAGAAAAGTACGTCCTGAAGTCGGCAATATTGTCATTGCCGATGTCGACGGAGAATACACCATGAAGTATTTACGTATTAAAAACGGTCGATATTTTTTGGAGGCCGCGCATGACGAGTACCCCGATATATATCCAAAGGGAGATATGTCGATTCAGGCTGTGGTGGTCGGTATTGTCCGGACCTATAGAAAGTAATAGAAAATACCATGCGCTCATATATTATCCACATAGACGGCGATGCATTTTTTGCATCGGTAGAAACTGCTAAGAGACCATGGCTTAAAGGAAAGCCTGTGGTAGTGGGTGGTGATCGGGGTATTGCCTCTGCTCTGTCCTATGAAGCAAAAGCAAAAGGTGTCACGAGAGGTATGCCTGTATTTCAGATCAGAAAAATATGCCCTGATGTGATTGTGCTTCCATCGGATTATGATTTGTATGCACTGTATTCAAAGCGAATAATGCACATCGTGCGCCGGTACGCGCGTATTGTTGAAGCATACTCTATTGATGAATGTTTTGCAGATCTGACTGAACCTCTTGATACAAGCCTCAGTCGGGAGGATATAGTAAGAAAAATCGCAAAAGATGTGGAGGAAGAATTGTCCTTAACTGTTTCGATAGGGCTCGCAGATACTAAAGTGTTGGCAAAAGTTGCTTCTAAAAGAAACAAGCCGAGAGGGGTCACTATACTTGAGGAAGGAGATCGAGAAGAATTTTTAAAAACTACGAAAATTGGAAGTGTGTGGATGATCGGTTCAAAAACCGCTGCCAAACTTTCGGGATTGGGGATTTTTAATGCGTGGGATTTTTCAGTACAACCGCTTCATTGGGTTAGAGCTCATGGGAATAGACCGATGGAAGAGATATGGAGAGAATTAAGAGGTGAGTCTGTATACAAAGTTAAAGAAGAAGCAAAAGAAGATCAGCAGTCAATTTCTCGAACACAGACATTTCGTCCAAACAGCAATGATCCGAGAAAACTTTTAAGTGAACTTTCTAAAAACCTCGAAAATGCATGTATTAAAGCAAGAGCTTTAGATATATTACCTACCCGGGTCTCTTTTTTCTTAAAAACAGAATCTTTTGCCTATCGGGGCACAGAGTTTGAGTTGGAACATCCTACAAATCTTCCTCATCAGATCATGTCTCGAATCGAAGCGCTTTTTTGGACACTTTTTGATAAAAGAATTTTATTTCGTACGACAGGAGTGAGACTTTCTGGAATGATGCCTTCCGCACAGATACAAGAAGATCTATTCGGATCTGGTGTTATCCGCACCCAAGAAAAAAGTATTTTTGAGTGTATTGATGCGATCAATTGGAAATATGGCCGTCACACTATTTCATTACTTTCAAGTCTTTCTGTGTATAAACACGAAGAGAACAATCAGTTTTTGTATGACATGAAGAGACTGCAACTTGTATATTTAGGTCAGGTTAGTTAGATTCTACTACGAAGTGCATTTTTGATAGTGTCGTGGTCTGTGTATTCGAGCTCTGATCCTGTTGAGAGTCCACGGCCAAGGTGGCTGATTTTGATAGTTGAAAACTGAGGTTCTTTTCGAATAAGGTTTTCAATATGTTCACGAGTATGCTCACCTTCAGGGTTGTAGTCGAGTGCGACAATGATCTCAGAAAGCCCTTCAGGGGTTCTTTTTTCTATGCACGAAAGAAGTTCATTTTGGCGTATTTTAGTTTCTGGATTTTTCTCAAGTATAGGGAGGTTGCCACCAAGTACAAAATAGTAACCTCCAAATGCTTTTGTTTTTTCAATATTTTCAAAGTCTACGTCGCGCGAGACTATCATAAGACTTTTTGAATCCCTCGATGTGTCTCTACAAGTTTGGCAGATAGGTGAGTGATCTTTGGCTAAATCCGCAGTAGCGGATCGCCCGACTCCAGCGTTGCTGGAGTTTAGGGGAAAAAAACGAAAGCATGATTCACATATGTGAATTTTATTTCGTAGGTCTGTAATGAGACGAGACATCTCGCTTGTATACCCACTATTTTTACTCAACAGAAAATACACAAAACGCTTGGCCTGCCTCGGGCCAATGCCTGGAAATTCTCTGAATAATTCTATGAGTTTATTTATGCTATCCATTACATTAAGATACGAATATTAGGTAAAGATACGAATATACGAATGGCTACGAATAGATAGGGAAGAGTCTTTCTTTATTCGTATCTATTCGTAAGTATTCAATTCGTATATTCGAACATTTATTTAAAAGTCAGCAAATTCTTTATCCGCCCCCCTATACTCCGCCTTATCAATCGACTGAAACGTCGCTTTCTTGTCATTAAAGAACAGATCAATTTTTCCTGTCTCTCCATTTCGGTGTTTTTCGATCAAGATCTCTGCGATGTTGGTTCGCTCAGATTCGTCTTTATATTTGTCTTCACGGTGAATAAACATTACCACGTCCGCGTCCTGCTCAATAGACCCCGAGTCTCGAAGGTCTGAGAGTCGTGGACGGCCTCCACGTTGCTCCACGGCTCGAGAGAGCTGAGAGAGGGCAAGTACAGGCACTTCGAGTTCACGGGCGAGCTGTTTGAGAGATCGAGAAATTTCGGTCACTTGTTGCACCACGTTGTCCGACTTTGCATTGGTCGGTGCCATGAGTTGGAGGTAGTCCACCATAATCATCCCGAGTCCGTGTTCAGACTTCAGTCGTCGTGCTACTGAACGCATTTTAATAATATTGTTTGCAGGCTGGTCATCGATGAAGATAGGGGCTTTGGCAAGCTTGTCGAGAGACTCGCGGATTGAAGTAAAGTCTCCTTCGTCGGTGAGCTTTCCTGTACGAAGTTTCCATGCATCTACGTTTGCTTGAGCAGCGAGCATACGGTCTACGAGTTGTTGAGAACTCATTTCAAGTGAGAAAATACCCACAGGTACATTGTGGTTTACGGCGGCTTGTCGAGCAATATCAAGTGCGAGAGAGGTCTTACCCATTGAAGGTCGGGCAGCGAGAATGATGAGGTCTGCTTTTTGGAAACCAGCGAGTTTGTTGTCGAGGTCTTTAAAACCTGTCGGTATTCCACGCATTTCTTCTTTGGAGTTGTGGAGTCGGTCCAAACGCTCCCATGCTTCATGGAGCTCATCTTTAAGGGGAATAAATTTGTGGTGAGTGGATGTGTTGGTAACTTCAAAAAGTTTTTTCTCAGATTGGTCCAGGATTTCTTCAAGCTCACCGTCTTCAGCATAGCCCAGACCTCCGATATGGTCGGATGCTTCGATGAGACGGCGCATCAGGAACTTTTTCTGTACTATTTGAGCGTAGTATGTAGCGTTTGAAGAAGAGGGAACAATGTTTACAAGCTCAGCGAGGTATGAGCTTCCGCCGACTACTTCGAGTTTGTTTACTTCCTTGAGGCGTGATGAAAGAGAGAGGAGGTCGACAGGCTGGCGTTTGTTGAAAAGCTCGAGCATGAGGTCGTAAATGCTCCGGTGTCTTTCGGAATAAAAGGATTCATTTTTGATCATATCCATAATATCGTAGAGGATATCGGGACGTAGCAAAATAGAACCCAAGAGGGCCATCTCAGCATCAATGTTTTGTGGTGGTATGCGGAGTCCGTGAATATCTGCCATGAGGACATTGTAGCACCTGTAAACTTTCGTCGAACACTTCACAAAGTTTATAAGCTATGTGTAATGTGGGGATAAGAAATTACAACCCAAAAGCCCCGTCGAAACGGGGCTTTTGGGTGGATGGGAATCAGTCTTAATTATCTTGCGTTATTATATCGTGTATGTCGACAAGAAACTTAGGAGGGACTTTTTTCCAGGCTTCCCAGCGAGTAATATTCCCTTCACCGACGGAATAAGCAAGATTAAATTCATCGGGTATTTCCATTGCAACACTCCACTCCAACAAACCAAGACCATTGTAAGAAGGCTTGGAACTCATTATCTTTACGAATTCCTTGAGTCCTTCGTCTTTCACAGTAAAGTGTGTGTCCATAAGAGCCTGTTCACAATCTTTTCAGTAGCACCGACACAAATGCAAGCATGATCATCTGGCGGCTGGTCGACAGTTTTCGTTCGTAATTTTTCCACAACCTCCGACACTTCTCTAACCACCCAAAAGAACGCTCGACAACCCAGCGTTTTGGAAGCACTTTAAATACATGTAATTCACTTCGCTTAACCACTTCCACTTTTGCCCTCAATATCTTTTTGATTTCTTGTGCAAATGGTTCGCCTGAGTATCCACCATCAACCAAAAGTTTTTTCACTTTTGACAGATTTTTCTTTGATCGTTTTGCAAGCAATATTGCTCCATCTCGGTCTGTGACATTGGCAGTGGTCACTTCCACTCCATGAGGCAAACCGTTAGTATCAACAACAATATGTCTCTTGATTCCAGAGACTTTCTTACCAGCATCATACCCTTTTTCTCTTGCTGTATCAGTGTTTTTGACACTCTGGGCATCAACGATGCCCATGCTTGTTTGCTCTGTCCGTCCATTGGACAGTCGCTCCTCTCCAACTGATTTTTTTTAAAATTTGTCCAATGACACTTTCTTTTCCTTCTTTTTCCTCACTCCATTTTTGAAAATATGCATATGTTGTACTACATGTCGGATATTCGTGTGGCAATGCTCTCCACTGGCATCCTGTTTTGAGTACATACAGTACTCCACAAACCACATCATACAAATCAATTGTTCGTGGTTTAGTTTTCTTCCTGACTAATTCCAGTATCGGTCGTATTGTTTCAAATTGCTCCCGAGTGATATCACTCGGATATGTTTTTCGCATACCTCATATATTAAAGGGCTAGTATGCTGGGTATTATATCAAAAAGATTGTGAACAGGCTCT
>JAPLZY010000010.1 GCA_026394775.1 Candidatus Zambryskiibacteriota bacterium | reverse complement strand
TTTGCAATTTCTTTTTGAGAAATACTGCGTTTCAAAAGAGACTCGATTACCTTACGTTCATCAAGAGAAATGTGTTTTCCTTTGTTTCTTTTTTCATTCCGTAAGTATACAAAAGAATTCGAATTCTATCTTTAAGTTGCCTAGCCAGTGGCAAAAGCCTTAAATTTAAAAGCTGGTATCTATTGTCAGCCCTTCACTACGGTGTCGGGTCTCTACGGAGAAAAACATGCACATTAATGATAAAATGTGGAGCGGCGTTTTTTTCTTTTTGCTGCTTTTGTTGAGTTGGCTTGGTTTGTGGGCTGTTGCTTACCGATCAAAGAGACGAAAAGCGAAAGAGGTAGAAAAAAAGAAAGCTGCCGAGCAGGCATATCTCGATGCATTACCGTCACTCGATACGGAGTGGCTTATGAAGGTCCCATCACTGCACCGTTTTGGGAACAGTAGTAATAACCCTAAGCGTTGCTATGGGGCGCGTTACAGTCGACTTATCGTATATGACAATAGAGGTGAGGCATGGGTCGGACTTGTGATTCCCGAAGTTCTCAAGAGTCTTCGGGATAGTGAGTATAGCAGAGGGGACTACTGGGTACCGTTTAGGGGTGCAGGTGAAGCTGTTGAAGGGAAGGCTGTCAGCATTATCGGTCTCCAGATATGGTGCTATCCCGACTGGATGCAGGCAGGTATCAATGTTCAGGACTGGGACTGCTGGGTCAACATCGAACGAAAGTTTCGTTCAAGTTGGCTTAGTGGGAACTACCAGGACGCCATGAAAAATATTTAGCAGTTCTTTGTTGTGCTAGACCTGCCTCGTAAGAGGCAGGTCGTATTTGTATACAAAAAACCTCACATTGTTGTGAGGCTTTTTTAAAGAGAAATGAAAAGATGGGAAATTAGATAATATGAACGATTTTTTTGACTACAGTCGTGTTGTCAAAATGCATCTTTCGTTTTATTCCAAATGATACTACTCCGTCTGTAAGTGCAAAAAGAGTGTGGTCTTTACCCATTCCGACGTTTCGTCCAGCTAAAACATCTGTCCCACGTTGTCGGATGATGATAGAGCCTGTCTGGGCGCTCTGACCTTCAGTTAGTTTGACTCCGAGATACTTTGGATTCGAATCTCGGCCGTTTTTGGTGGACCCACCGGCCTTTTTTGTTGCCATAGTGTTTTAGTTTGATTTTTTTGTTAATATGTAAGTAATGGATAGTATAAAAGACTTTGCCTTAAAAATCAAGCCCTTTTTCACTATTTTGCTTTGGGTGCTTTCGAGTCTTCTTTTCTTTGGTCTCGGGAGGCTTTCGGCTCTCGAAAAGCAGTATTCTCCCGTTTCTATTGTCAGAGGTCAGGTAGCTACTCCATTGGCTAATATCAGTGAAGGTGAAAAAGCTATTACAACTTCCCCTACACCCGGTGTAGGGGAATCAAGTGAGGTTATTGGCTCTAAAAACGGCACCAAGTACTATTTGCCCTGGTGCGGGGCATTAAGTCGGGTTAAACCGGAAAATCGGGTGGTGTTTGCATCTGCAGCACTCGCCCGTGCAAAAGGCTACACCCCCGCGGCGAATTGTAAAGGCACCAAATAGCTCGCCTCTTCGGCGAGTCTGCCGATGAGGCAGAATGTTGGAGAGAATACAGGGTCGTGAATAAGCTAACCTCTAAT
This sequence comes from Candidatus Zambryskiibacteriota bacterium, assembly GCA_026394775.1. GTDB lineage: Bacteria > Patescibacteriota > Minisyncoccia > Phycocordibacterales > DATDWN01 > UBA910. Next base: position 7,191 of record JAPLZY010000010.1, on the reverse strand, counting down.
CTCTAACTTCAGTCTTCTGTCATACAGTTGATATGTTAACTGTTTGTGGTATTATAGAAAGATAATGTCTGAAACTCCTCTTTATACTCGCGCACCGATGAAAACATCCCTTTCGCTCGGGCTTTTTTTGGCGCTTAGACAGGTGCGACGCTCGAGTGTGGGAACAACTGCGCTTATAATCTTTGTGATGATGCTTACGTTTCTAAACCTTGTGGTTATTCGAGGCGTATTGGTGGGACTCATTGAATCCTCAGTAAATGTATTTCGAGAAAAATATGCTGGTGATATCTTTATATCTTCTCTTCCAAGAAAAGACTATATCGAAGGAAGTACCGATATTATTAGTATAGTAAAAAATCTTCCCTGGTTAGAAGCGTATTCACCACGCTATGCGGAAAGTGGAACTCTCGAGGGTACATATAAAGAACGAATTGATTTTACTGAAAAAGCAAATACCGCTGGTGGTATTGTGACCGGTATTAACCCGGTCTTAGAGAACCAAACAACAGGACTTTCATCTGCATTAATCAGTGGACGTTTCCTTACCCCTGAAGACACAGACTCTATTTTAATAGGTGCAAGTTTGTTAAAAAAATATCTCAATGTTGAGGCGCCAGGCGTTTCACTTCTTGAAAATGTAGATGTGGGCTCACGGGTTCGTTTGAAGATAAACGGCTCAGTAAAAGAACTTACTATTGTAGGAGTTCTGAAAAACAAAGGAGAGTTTGACCGACGTATTGTGATGCTCGATAGCTCTTTGCGTACGTTGATTGGACGTTCTGATTATAATGTGGATGAAGTAGCTGTGAGGCTGAAGCCAGGTGTTGATCCTAGTATCGTCAAGCAGGCTTTAGTTGCGAGTGGTGTTGATAAAAATGCCCGTATACAGACTGCGGGTGAGGCACTTCCTCAGTTTTTAAAAGATATTAAAGATACATTTGGACTACTCGGTAACGTGATCGGGTCTATCGGCCTCGTGGTTGCTTCGATTACAATATTTATTGTTATCTATGTTAATGCGATCACTCGGCGTAAATTTATCGGTATTATGAAAGGTATCGGTATCGACTCACGTGCAATTGAATTTTCATATATTCTCCAGTCAGTCTTCTATGCAGTCATGGGTGTGCTCCTCGGACTGCTCATTCTTTATGGTTTCCTCGTTCCCTTTATCGATGCACATCCGATCAATTTTCCGTTTTCGAATGGTATTTTGGTGGCAGAAATTCCAAATACGTTAGTGCGGGCAGGTCTTCTTATTTTCGCAACTATTTTTGCAGGATATATCCCAGCACGACTAGTGGTAAAAGGAAATACGCTTGATGCGATATTGGGAAGATAGGGAAAATTTCAAGTTTCAAATTTTAAATTTCAAAACAATGATACACGTTACAAACTTAACAAAATCATATAAAAGTGGGGACTCAGTACTTACTGTGCTTAAGGACTTGTCTTTTTCTGTGCCAAAGGGACAGTTTTTAGCTATCACGGGGCGCTCTGGCTCTGGTAAGTCGACACTACTGTATCAGCTCGGACTTTTAGATCATCCAAATGCAGGGCAGATTACAATTGATGGTTTTGATGTGGGTGCACTTGATAAAGATGCGCGAACCGCATTTCGACTCAACAAACTCGGATATGTATTTCAAGATTACGCACTTATTCCCGAGCTTTCAGCATTGGAAAATATTATGATCCCTCTTCTTATGCTCGGACACAGTCAAGAGTCGGCAAAAAAAGAATCTGAAAGTGCACTTCGAAAAGTAAGTTTGGTAGACCGAATGGATAATCTTCCAAGTCAGCTTTCTGGGGGTCAACAGCAACGTGTTTCTATTGCTCGAGCTATTGCGCATAATCCACAGATTATCTTTGCAGATGAGCCAACTGCAAACTTGGATACCGAGACTTCTAAAGCGGTACTCGATGCATTTCTCGAGCTACATAAGCAAGGTCAGACTATTGTCATGGTAACGCACGAGCCTGAATACGCACTGATGACAGACCGGATTATAGTGCTCTCAGACGGCAAGATTATAGAAGATGAATTACAAAAGAAATAATAAATATACATATGATTACAAAAATTAAAAACTACATACAGAATCACAAAATCATATCAAGTGTTGGACTTGTAGTACTCCTTGGTATTGGGTATATGGTCTTTGGAGGAGGTAAAACAAAAGCAGAGACAGTGATAGTAGAGAAAGGAAATATCACAGAACAAGTGATCGTAACAGGAAAGGTTAAACCAGCAAATGAAGTTGATTTGGCTTTTGATCGTTCTGGAAAAGTATCACGTGCAAATGTGCAAGTTGGAAGTCAGGTAGTGGCAGGGCAAATTCTCGTCAGTCTCGATTCTTCTGAAACCTATGCTGAATACCTAAGAGCTCAGGCAAATGTTGCTTCAGAGCAAGCAAAACTCGATGAACTTAAAAGAGGGACTCGACCTGAGGAACTCGCAATCAGTGAAAGTGAAGTAACCAATGCGGAAACGGCTCTTTCTAACGCTGAAGATAAACTAAAAACTGCACTTTACGAAGCGTATTCAAAAGCAGACGATGCGATACGCAACAACGTGGATCAACTCTTTTCAAACCCGCGTACATCAAATCCTCAGATCAACGTAACAGTAAATGATTCACAATTGAAAAATGATATCAATCTTATACGTTTTGAAGTTGAGGGTGTTTTGAATGCATGGAACAAAAATTCAACAGATACGTCACGAGCAAGTATTGTAAAAACAACAAATGATTTGAATACAATAAAAATGTTTGTGGATAAAGTGGCGGGTGTTGTAAATGCGCTTTCTTCAAACTCTTCACTTTCTGTAGCAACCGTAGATTCATACAAAGCATCAATATCAAGTGCTCGTACAAACCTCACTGCAGCACAAAATAGTGTTTCTGGAGCAGAAGAAAAGTTAAACTCATCAAAATCAGCGCTTTTGATTGCACAGAAAAATCTTTCTCTTAAAAAAGTAGGAACATCTGCAGAAGAAGTGAGAGCTCAGGAGGCACGAGTGCTTCAGTATCAGGCATCTCTTCAGGCTGTAGGAGCTCAGCTTTCAAAAATGACACTGTATTCTCCGCTTACCGGTATCGTAACCAAGCAAGATGCAAAAGTTGGCCAGACTGTTTCAGTAGGGTCTTCAGTTGTTTCTGTGATTTCAAACAGCGATCTTGAAATCGAAGCAAATGTTTCTGAAATCAGTGTTGGGAAAGTGAAGGTGGGAGACAAGGTGCTTGTCACCATGGATGCATTTCCCGACAAAACATTTAACGGAACAGTAACCTATATTGAACCAGGGGAGACTATTGTTGATGGTGTGGTGAACTTTAAGATCACAATTGCTTTTAGTGAAAAATATCCTGAAATAAAAACAGGTCTTTCAACAAATCTCGCTATCATTACTGAAGAGAAAGTGAGTGTGCTTCGTGTTCCTGCATATGCAGTAACCAAAAAAGAAGACAAGTCATATGTTATGAAAAAAGTGGGCAAGCAGTCATTAGAAACAGAGGTGACTACTAGTTTTAAGGGTTCAGATGGTTACGTAGAAGTACTTTCTGGGGTTACAGAAGGGGATATGTTGGTACTGCAGAGTAAGTAAAGCAAACAGTAGAGATATGAGGGAATTGAAAACATACTCATTTGTACCTCTAACTTCAAACTTCTAATATCTACCCATGCGAGGAGGACCTATATTAAAAATCCATAAGTTTATTTTCTTGGCTGAGAAAGCTTTAGATAAACGCCTGCAATCAGATGTTGGACTGTCTTTTTCTCAGTGTATGATTTTGGTCCATGTGGCCCACAATCCGCATATTTCTCAACAGCATGTAGCGTGTGAACGAGATATCACACCGGCTGCAGTCTCGCGTCATATCGAAGCGCTCGTGGCATCTGGACTGATTTCTCGGTTTGATAAGCTTGCAAATAAACGTGAGCATGTACTCGAAGTGACGATACTTGGCCGAGGGGTGGTGAAAACCGCAGAAGAAGTGTTGGAAGAAGAGATTGATTTATTGATGAATGAGATTTCAAAAGATGATGCACAAAAAGTAGAACATTTGTTTGATATTTTATTGACGAGGTTCAACCATTAAAAGAGACTGTGATATATTAGATATATATGAATCCAGAATTTACTATTTTACTATTTTACAAATACGTTTCGATCGACAACCCGGAAGAAGTGAAGGATTGGCAGAAGAAACTATGCGAAGATTTAGGTTTGAAAGGCAGGCTGATTGTGGCTCATGAGGGTATCAACGTGACTCTAGAAGGAACGACAGAAAATACAGAAAAATACAGAGAGGAGCTCGAAAAAGATCCTCGGTTTTTAGATATTCACTTTAAAAAAAGTGTTGGTACCGGTGATGCATTTAGAAAACTTTCAGTAAAAGTGCGCCCTGAGATCGTGTCACTTCATCTCGAAGAAGATATTGATCCAAATCAAATCACCGGGAAGCATTTGAAGCCCGAAGAGCTTAAAAAATGGTATGAGTCTGGCAAAGAATTTTATATTATTGATATGCGCAATGACTACGAGTATCGGGTAGGGCACTTTAAAGATTCTGTGCTTATGCCAGTACAAAATTTCCGAGATATTCCGAGTGCTTTGTCGCATATCGAACATTTGAAAGGTAAGACTGTGGTGCCTGTGTGTACCGGAGGGGTGCGATGTGAGAAAGCATCAGGTCTTTTGGTGCGTGAAGGTTTTTCTGATGTGTACCAGCTCGATGGAGGTATTGTTTCCTATATGGAAAAGTTTCCGACAGAAGAATTTAAAGGAACACTCTATGTGTTTGATAAGCGAGTGACTATGGATTTTGATTCTCCAGAAAAACATGAAGTGGTGGGTGTGTGTGACAAATGCGCTACATCAACAGAAAAGTTTGCAAACTGTCGTAACAAACAGTGCAACAAAAAAATACTATGCTGTGAAAATTGTCGGTTGGAAGACGGTACTGCTTTTTGTGGTGAAAAGTGTAAAGAGTTTGTCTTGGGAAAAGCGCCAAAAGTAAAAAAGATGCAGACCGCTTTTCCATTTGTGTTGCAGAAAGTAGGATATGTTGTTTTTTTTCTTTTGTATAAAATATTCGGGCGTCTAACGATACGAGGTCAGGGGAATTTGGAGAAGGAACAAGGTCCATTTATTTTTGCATTCAACCATCAGCATGAGCTCGACGCGACGCTGTTTCCTTTTGTATTACCTTTCAATTCAAAGCATAGTCCGTTTTTTACCGTAGCTGCTGCGAGAGAAAAATACAAGACCTTTGGATGGCGAGGCTTTTTCTATGGGGGTTTTTTCTTCCGTATGCTCGGCGCATACTCTGTATTTTCAGGTCAACAAAACTATGCCTATGCACTACAGACTCATGAAGAGATTTTAAAAAAGGATCATAGTATTTGTATATTCCCAGAAGGAAAGCGTACTCCTGACGGAGCTCTTGGTCCTGCTCGTGGGGGTCTTGGCTATTTGGTATACGCAACAGGTGCAAAGGTAGTCCCTGTTGCTATCTCAGGCTTCTATAAGCTCACGCTTGCTGACTTTTTCTCATGTAAACGTAAAGTGACTATAACTGTCGGAACACCTCTACAATTCGAGATTTCAGAGCTCGCAACAAAAGAAGTCTTTGTAGAAACAGGGGAAAGGGTAATGGAAGAAATTAGGAAAATGCTACAATAATATGGATTTAGAAAATAAAAATGTTGCATATATTGATGGGCAAAATCTTTATATGGCTACTGCAAAGCGCGATAACGATCCGTGGAAAATTAATCTTGAGCGTTTTCGAGTGTATCTTCAGAAAAAGTATAATATCTCAAAGGCTCTTTATTTTTTAGGATACTTGGACGATTCACAACAGGTGCTCTATGAAAATATTCAAAGTGCGGGGTTTATTTTAGTTTTTTGAGAGCACACCTCCCTTATGCTTGGTAAAAAGAAAGGGAATGTTGATTCTGACATTATCTTGCATATCATGAAGAAACTTTATTACAAAGAGATCTTTGATAAAATTGTACTTATATCAGGAGATGGAGACTATAAGCAGCTTGTTGATTTCTTAATTACTGAAGAAAGGTTGGAAAAGATTCTTTTTCCTGATGGAAAGAGATTTTCGTCTTTATATAAAAAGCTTGGCGCGCCTCGCTTTGCAGCTTTGGATGATGCTGATACTCGAAAAAAAATAGAAATGAAAAAAGCTCCTTAGGTAGTGAGCCGTTCGGAACCTTTTTCGTCATGATATTTAACATATTATCAGATACTAGGTAAATGTCAATAGTTATCCACAGTTTTTCTATTGACCTTACAGCTATCTAAAAATATGGCTATATTCTGAAGTTTTTACATAATTGTCTTAAATAATAATTAGCATAGGGTACTTTCAAATTATGAAAACAAAGAAATTTTTTGTCGATGTTCTCGCGCTCAACCTCTTCATTTTTTGTAGTGCATTTTTTGTAGAAGTATTTTTTTCTGGGATCTCTCTTGGTGTGTTTCTGAAAGGCCGTGCTCTTATGATTATTCCAAACATTATTACTGTAGAACCTTACAGTCGGACTCGAATATGGATTGGTAAAAAATTGGGAGAATGGAAATCACCTCGATGGCACCAGATAACAAGAGATACACTCGTTTTCTTGCTTTACCGAGTCCCACTCGTATTTCTAATTCTGACATTTCTAGGTGCTCCCGTATCTAAAGTCCTTACTGCGTGTGGTGTGGCAACGCTAACTGCTGGATTTACTGGAAGGCCATACGGGATTTTCCTAGATTGGATGCGAAGAAAGTGTAATGTTTAAAACTTGAAGCGTAATGCCTGAACCTTTTAGTAGGAGATAATATATCAATTTAACTATTTTTTAAATTTCTCCCAAAAGCTTTTGGTCTGTGGATTATGGAAAGTCAGTGACTCATCACGCTATCAAAAGTCGCCGGACTTAAAAATATGAAAGACGGAAGTGAGGTTAAAGATTGTGAGGATGCTCGGGTAGTATTTACAAATGTATTGTACTGTAGTATAATATTTTTAGAAAAGGGAGCCTCTCCCTACCCCTCAATACGAACAGGAAAGTTAACGGTTAATGATTCAATCAGCATACCACACTCTTTTTCCATCATCACTTCGTATGAGGTTCTGCCACCCAAACACTCCCTCGGTTTGTGATTAAAATACATTTCAA
>JAPLZY010000015.1 GCA_026394775.1 Candidatus Zambryskiibacteriota bacterium | reverse complement strand
TTGAAATGTATTTTAATCACAAACCGAGGGAGTGTTTGGGTGGCAGAACCTCATACGAAGTGATGATGGAAAAAGAGTGTGGTATGCTGATTGAATCATTAACCGTTAACTTTCCTGTTCGTATTGAGGGGTAGGGAGAGGTACACAAATGAATAAATTCCCCACAACATTACTCAATTCAGTCAATCGGCGTTACTGTTAGGGCCCTCATCGCAAAATTACAAAAACTGGGTATTGAAATTTCAGTCATCCCCGAATGGGCAGGAAAAATGCGCCACTGCCTGATTTCCTGTAGACAAAAGCGCCGCTTGAATTCTCAAGCAGCGCTCAGTCATGCCGACGGACTTTCATCGGGAATATATTTCGATTTACCCGTGTATCGGAGACGCACTCTTAGTGTTCCACGTACTCCGACCGGACGTACAGAAACCAGCTTATCGATCACTTTTTCTCCGTCCTTCATAACTTTTTCTACCCTTTTTTTCAGGGATTTCATTGTCCCTCCAAGCACCACAACATTGTGGTGTCTTTAAACCATTATACGGTTTTATTAAACAAATTGCAAGCGTTAGCCTGTACTTACTAGTACTCGGCAGAATGGAGTTGAAAATGTAGAGGATACTGCCAATCCATTTCGGTGTGACACGGCGATCATACTCGTCGCCGAAGCGCTGACCGAAAAGTCGAGTAATCTCCTTAATTGAGGCTCTCCCGTCTGGGGCTAGCCTCAGGACATCGCGGATGATCTCCAGTACCTGGGCTTCAATGTCCGTACCACGATCGACAATGAGTTCTTGGTGGTAGGTGCGTGCTAGTTCTCTCAATTCATCTCGTGCGTTCTCGTCGTCGATCACGCACATCAGCGGACCAAAAAGCTGTGCGATGCGCGGTTCAATCGTACGATCCGACTTCGAAGTATCGATCTCTCGCTTACCGTAGTTGCGGAAACGAAACATCAAAAGCTTGTTCCGCAACTCTCTCCCGCGGATCTTCCAATCATCGGAGAGGTTGAGCGGGATATCTTCACGCATTTTCCGCCCACTCGTCTCCTCCGTGATGCAGCGAGTTTCGAGCGCCCGATCCTCGAAGTGGCTTCGAGTTGCGATCATCTTTGGACCGAAGACGCTATAGGCACGAGGGTCAAACTCTTTCCCTGTCACGGACTCACTTCGAAGTACAGGAAAACCACGCGCGTTCCCGTTGTTAAGAATCTTTATAATGTCTGCCTTTTCGTCCGAGAATCGAAAGTCTCCTTCGTCCACAATCAACGTCCCCCGAAACGAATCGAGGATGCGAAATAGTGGAGAGACGGTTGATGCCCCGCTTGCGAAGATTGGTTTGTAGCAGAGGGAGCCGACGGTCAAGAGACAACGGGTTTTGCCAGAGCCGGTGTCGCCTCGAACTCGCAGGTATGGCAACTCGTTGAAGCAATCGTGCACCCAGCTAAACAAAACGTAGTAGCTCGCGATCTTCTCGAAGAGGGGCGATACATCTACGCCAGAGTGAATGAAGGCCTGAATCTCAGCAAGTAATTCCTTATCGGAGCCATACTCGACTGGTTTGGATGGGAAGAGAACTACTTCGTGTGCCAACAAATTGTTATGCGGAGAATACGGAACGAGACGCTGGCCGCGATCAAGCACCATGGACTCATATCGCCACGCCCCGTCCTTCATCAAACAAAACTGAGTCTTAGATTGCTCGGGATCGAAGAGCATTTCCAAGAGTGAGCCATCTGCGAGCACCGCTGACGCGGTCGGAACACGAGTGGTCTTCCCGCCGGAAATCTCCGGCTTTGGAGCTTCAGGCATGTTGATCCGAGTCGTTTGACCCGACGACTAGGCCAAGTAACGGCTGAGCCAACGAACAAAGGCGATCAAAGTCTTGGCGAGTGCCACCGCGTTGAAGGAAAAATTCAGCGATGCCCGCCGCGCCGAGCAACTCTGGAGCAATGAGGCGGGCGTGAGGAATGGCGGTGGTGAGACGGTCAAGCAATTCGACCGTACACTCCGATACTGAGATGCAGACAAAAAGCGCTTCAATCTGACCAAGCGGACGAATCCACTCCTCACGGAAAGTTGCCAGGCCGTCGGTGGTGGTGATGGACGCGATGCCGTATGTTTCCAGGAGCAGGCGGTTCAATTCTCCGATGCAGAGGACCAAACCCTCCCTTCGGGCGGTCAATCGTTCCCATCCGAATACCTCCGGGCGAGCATCCGGCCACGAAACTACCGCTGGACCTGAGGTTTCGTCCTGTGGCTCCTTGACGAAGCGAAAGAAGGTAACGCGTCTCTCCTTGTCGGTAATCGGGATGACGATCCGGGTTCCATCCCACCCGATACGGTATCGACAAAGGATCGGATCGACGATGCCTCGCTGGGCCAAGTAAGTCCTGACGCGCTCAGGAAGGCGGTGATGATATGCCAAGGCAAGATCACGGTGATTGTATATGTAGTTCATCCTGTAAGCGTATCTGGTGGTGTCACAGCTACAAAGAATGTCCAATGTGACGCTCCTGCAAAGGTGCACATCTTCCAACCATGGTTCCATCGCGTGTACTGTGAGGGCATGAAAAAGAAACGAGCCACTCAATCATCCGAGGTACAAGTTGACGAGTTAAGTCAGCTTCAAATGCGATTAGGACCAGACGCGGCCCATCTCAACACGTCAGAGTTACGCCATTTGCAGAAAGAAATACAACTACTCTCACGCGTGCTACTTCATCTGGCTCGCGATCCAACCGAAGAAGGTATTCACGATAATCAATTGACAGAGCAGGCGACCGGCGCTAGTGTTCAGTCAGCTATTACTAACGAAGATAAGCTATCACAAAACATATGAATGGAGTTATATACTGTAGGGTATCGTCAAAAGAACAAGTAGAAGGAACCAGTCTCGATTCACAGGTCGCAGCGTGCATGGAATTCGCAAAATCGAAAGGAATCACTATCCTGAAGCCATTTATCGAGCAGGGAGAATCAGCTAAGTTCGCAGATCGGACCCAACTCTTGGCGCTGATTGACTTCTGTTCCAAACACAAAGGAAATGTCCAGTCACTCATCGTTTGGAAGCTCGACCGATTCGCAAGAAACGTTACCGATCACTACAACGTGAAGGCGATACTCCTTAAGTATGGAGTCGCAATTCTTTCTGTGACCGAACCAATCGATTCAAATCCAGAAGGCAAACTGATGGAGACTATTCTCGCTGGATTTGCTCAGTTCGATAATGACATTCGGGCAATGCGAACGGTTCAGGGCATGAAGCAACGGCTTCAAGATGGAATCATTCCCTGGCATGCTCCCATTGGATACATTCCTTCTACAACAAAGGGTGATCGGAAGACTCTGCCCGACAAGCCTGATCCGGCGACATTTCCCCTCTTACAGAAAGTTTGGGAGGACTTCGCAACAGGAGGATTCACTAAGGCTGAGATCTGTCGCCAGATTGACAGGCTCGGCATTAGAAGCAAGAATGGCCTTCCGCTCAACGCACAGGCAATCGACAAGCTCTTCAAAAACCGCTTCTATGCGGGTTGGATTGTCGACCCATGGACAGGCGAGGAACGCGAAGGCGTTCACGCCCCGATGGTTTCAAAACAAAACTTTGCATTAGTACAGCAAATCATTGCCAAAAGAAACAATTCTCAACCCCATCAACGGCACCGAGACGATCTTCCGATGCGGGGATGGGCACGCTGCTTTGGTTGCCGCCACTACTTAACCGGAAGCTTCTCCAAAGGAAGAAATGCACGATATGGCTACTATCATTGTATCAATAGACGCTGCTTAAGTCATGGTAAGAGTATCTCAGCGACCACTGTGCATCAGGAGTTCGTAGAGATGCTCATGCGATTAACGATTCCAGAAACAGTCATCAACGAAGTGTGTCTGCAATCACAAAACGATTATGAGCGGAGCTACGAAATCACAAAAGTGACGGCGCAACGATCTGAGGATCGGCGAGTAATGAACGAAGCCGAGCTAAAGGAGCTGATTCAGATGAGGACTAGGGGTAAGATATCCGACGTTCAATTCGACGAGCATAAGGCAGAGATTGATGCGCGACGACGTTCCATTGCAGCCCCAGAGAGGCAACTACCGCGAGCCAACTTCAAAACGAAGATAGAAGAGGGTGCGAAGGCCTTTGGTGATCTTTTGGGGACATGGAGACGACTAAAAGGCGTACACAGAGTATGGTTCCAACGTATGGTCATTCCCGTTGGTTTTGTTGTTGGATGTATTCGAACCGCACAAAAAGGGCTCTGTGTGAGCCTATTTGCGCAGTTTCTAGACCCTGATCCTTCTATGGTGCCCAGGAGAGGACTTGAACCTCCACAGCTTTCGCCATACGAACCTCAATCGTACGTGGTTACCAATTACACCACCTGGGCAATATTTGTCAAAACCTACACTTAAGCTAATGGAGGTACCCCCATAGTACCTAAACATTCATTAATTTTCAACTTCTTACGGGTTAAGCAGATGCATTTCTTATTTTTATACATAGCTTGGACAAGTTTAATACCTTCATATTTTGCGTACTTAATTTGATAACAATGATTTTTTCTTTTTGATTCAGTTGTATGTCCATTTATTTCTATTCTATTTTTTATCTCTTCTCTGATCCAGTCGATAAAATTTTTACTAGCAGAAGTAAATCCAACATAAAACATAAAACTTGATTTCCATCGTGGATCCCAATAACTATAACTGCAACCATCCCCATCGAAACATCCCCTCAGAAAATCAAAGAAATACTCTTCAGGTATTGCAAGTTGACCCAAGGTTAGGGATTTTTTCTTTGTGAGTCCAATTGAAAGTAGAAAATCATAAAAAATACGATTCTTAAACTGTACTCTTAAAGATCTTCTCCCTCCTCCCGATGATTTTTCACTTATCTTAAAGCTAACTCCGAGGCATTTAGAATAATTCTCTAATTGTTCCCTATCGTTTGACGTAAGATCAATAAGTAGACCATTGTTTGACAAACAGCCATCTGAAGCAAGCAATCCAATTGCATACGCCAAATCAGGTCTCCAGGTATCATCTATAATTTTTTTCGGTTTTGGGCCCCTTTTTAATCCCCTTTCCATTTATTGAGTATAATATTCTCACACTATATTGTCTACTAATTTATCCACAAGAAAAAACACCCTCGCGGGTGTTTTTTTAAATAGTCTTATGCTGCTACTTCTTCTGTTGTTTCAGCGGTGTCTTCTGTTACCTCTTCTTCAGCTACAGACCCTTTAACTGATCGAACGTTTCTCATCTGTCGGCGGATTTCTTTCGCTGCCTTGTCTCGGATGTGATAAAGCTTTGCTCGTCTGACCTTCGCTCGCTTGAGAGTTTCAACTGAATCAATCATTGGAGAGTAGAGTGGGTAGATCTTTTCAACTCCAACCCCTGAAGAAACTTTTCGTACTGTAAAGGTAGATCCTGCTTCTTTACCGTGTTTAACTGCAATTACCAACCCCTCAAAAGCCTGGAGTCGAGTCTTTCCTTTTTCCTGAATCTTCTGCCATACGCGTACTGTATCTCCAGATCGAATATCCAACTTCTTTCGGTCAGATATTGAGACAGGAGAATGTATAGTTTTTGGGGCTTCCGTTGTTGTCATAGTGATAAGCAATTTAGCACAGATATCCTAATTCCGCAACAGCTTAAGGGCTGTCTCGAAATCTTCTGGGTATGGAGCCTCTACACGCACCGCTCGCCCTTCCACATTCACAAATTCAATAGAACGGGCATGGAGTGCTGTACGCGTAAAACCTAAAGCCTGGGGCATTGTAGAAGCATAGAGACTATCTCCCACAAGCGGATGTCGAATTACCTTAAAATGCACTCTAATCTGGTGAGTGCGGCCTGTTTCAGGCATTGCTTGAACAAATGCAATCCCCTTTCCTGACTCTTTGACAACATAGCGGGTTGTTGCCTCCCGCTTTGCACCTCTTGCCCCTCTTTCTGCTGACCAAAGACGCACATCATGTTGACTGCGACCGATCGCTTTGTCGATCATTCCTCTGGTCTCTTTTGGAACACCGTGCACAAAAGCATGATATATTTTTTTAACCTCTCTATTTTGAAATTGACTTTTAAGTACCTGAAAACCTTGTTCTGTCTTGGCGATGAGCATAACTCCAGATGTATCCTTGTCGAGTCGATGTACAATACCTGGCCGGTCGATAAACTCATCTTCACCAATTTCCATCGGTTCTCCTACGTCTTTAATATCTGGAAATTTCTTTACCACCCAGTCTGCTACTGTAGGTTCAACAGATTTACCATCACCATGAACCAAAAGACCACTCGGCTTGTTGATAGCCACAATATCTTCATCTTCATATAAAATAGTTGGTTCCATTGTTTTTTACTTAGTTTAGGCACCAAAACGACGCTGGCGTTCTGTATACTGTCGCATCATACCTAAAAATTCGTCTTTAGAGAAATCGGGCCAGAAGGTGTCGGTAAAGAAAAGTTCGCTGTACACACTTTGCCATGGGAGAAACCCGGAGAGGCGCTCTTCGCCTGAGGTACGGATAATGAGGTCTGGATCAGGCATTTGATATGTTTGTAAATGCCATGCAAAATATTCTTCGGTAATTTCTTCACGATTTGGATTCATTTGTACAATATTCCGTACCGCGTTTAAAACCTCCTCTCGTCCACCATAGTTAAGGGCGAAATAAATATGAGGTCCAGAATTCTCTGCAGTTTTCTCTTCTGCATTTTTAAAAATTTTCTGTAAGTCATTTGGAAATTTACTCGTATCCCCTACACAATAAAGCACCCCACCTTGAGCATGAAAATTATCAAGTTCTGAAGTTAAAAATTCTCCAATAAGTCTTAGTAAATACGAAACTTCTTCAAGCTTTCTGTTCCAATTCTCAGTAGAGAAGGTAAAAAAAATAACATGCTTTATACCACATTCTTTGCACCACTCAACAACTTCTTTAAGTTTCTTGCCCCCCGCTCGATGACCATCAAAAACCAGAAGTCCATTTTCTTTAGCCCACCTTCGGTTTCCGTCCATGATTATGCCGATGCACCGAGGAACGTTTAATTCTTCATTCATTTTAAAAATGATACACCACCAGTAGACCTTTGACTATAAGGCACGCGCTCCCAAATCCCCGGTTGCAAGTTCTTTAATTTTATCCATCCAACCTGTGATTGTTAAAAACAGCTTTGTATCATTTACACTTATATCAACAGTTCCAAATGGAAGCTTATCTCTTTTTTGTAAACTTGCTGCACTAGGTTTTGTATAAGTTTTATAAAATTGCTTACGTGGAATTCCTGTAACCTTTGACCAGTATTTTTCAGTTCTTTCAATATCCAGATGAGAAAATATATGAATATGGGCACGAAATTTTTCCTCAGGAACATTACAAATTTCTCTAAAAAACCTCATCATTATTTTAATAACTGCTGGATCAGCATTGGCCAATCTTGCCATCGCTCGAGCACTTTTTGCCCCTTCTCCTAAATATAAAATAATACCAATTAACTTTAATTCTTCTTGTGAAATAGTAGTGTAATCTTCTTTCGCTTTATCAAAAACAACCTGCCGTTTAGCTTGTTCACTGATTAGACGTGCAGCTCTTCTTCTCTCTACAGATTCGACACTTCTTCCATTTTCGGACAACTTATTTTTTTGTGCATTTGTGAGTACAATATCTCTCACCCACAAACTCACACTCGACTTTGTAAAACCAGCTTTTTTTACAATCTGATTAATAGAATAGCCTTTTTTACGCAAAGCTCGAGCCTGTTCTCTTTCGATTATCTTCATAAGTAAAACATACCATATACTGTATATATATCAAAGGTTCGTTATCCACACCTTGAAATTAAGCTCTACTTGCTATAGACTAAACCCATTGCGCGATTAGCTCAGTTGGTTAGAGCATCTCATTTACACTGAGAGGGCCGGGGGTTCGAGTCCCTCATCGCGCACATTTAAAAACACCCTCATTTGAGGGTGTTTTTAAATGTATGAAATGATAAATTAACCACGACAATAAAACTCTAACCTGTACCTATTCGGATCATCAAACCAAATAAATTCTTTATTCCCCCATTTATCTATTTGAACTCCACTGTTTTTAATATTTGCATCATTGAGGGTTTTTTCAAATTCTCTGAGTTCCTCTGCCGTTTTTACTCCGAAAGCTAAATGATTTAATCCACTCGCATCTTTATCTATTTCCTTCCATTCACTATATGGAAGTCCAAAAAATATTTTAGTTTCCTCTATTTTATATACAACCTGTTCTTTAGATAATTCAAGGGGACTACCCAAAAATTTAGTATAGAATTTCTCTGTCTCTTCGATGTTTTTTACTATTATCACTATATGATCTATGAATGCTGGGGTCATAGATATAAGTATAACAGGGTTCGGAAATTTGTATTGTGTGGTCACGGATAATTCCAATTTCGTCAAATTGGAATTTCCGCTACCCCGTCTCGCTTGTTTTTCTTGCTAGAAAAACATAGCTCCGACCAGCGCAACAAGCAAAAAATCTGGAGCAGTCCAGATTTTTTGTTTGTTGTGCTCCCGGTAAGAATCGAACTTACATCAACGGCTTAGAAGTCCGCTGTTCTATCCATTGAACTACGGGAGCGAAATACTACCTTACCACAGTCACCAGCTACAGTGAAGGGTCTGCTACTTTGCTTGGATTTTCCCGTAGCACTTTCATTTTTTCTTTTTGTGCAGCAAAACGGTCAAGCGCATTCTCGAGAAGTTTTTTATTTATTTTAATCTGTTGCACAGTATTTGTTGTATCTACTTTCCACCACTTACTCTCTTTTACTCCGGTGTAAATAAAAACATGTACCAAGCCAGTAACGAGCGTGCATGCAAAAATAACCCCTATAATCATTTTCCAATCACTGCCCGGACGCATTGCTTTTTTTCGATACACACCGCTCACCTGAGTTCCGTGTTTTGTGAAAAAACTTGAAAATGTTGTAAAAAAGTTGTTCATATTATTTCTTTTTTAAAACTTTTATCGTGTAAGTTCCCTTCCATTGTGCAGAGACTCCCGGTGCAGGATTTGCGTCCTCTCGAACAAAAGATAAAGAGTTGATTGTGACAGAATACGGGACAACCTCAAGTATCTCTGAAAAACTCCAAACATTTACCCATAAACCTTCGATCTTAAATCTGAGCAGTAAGTATTCGAGACCAGACTTCTCTAAACTATTTGCAGGGTCAATCGACACATTTCCAATTTCTATTTTCAAATTCTTTTCTTTTGCGAGCAATTCAATATATTCTATAAATTCTACTTCGCCATTTCTTAAAACAAATCCATCTTTAATCTGATTAATGTCAGACCGTGACTCTTCAAAAGAAGAAAGCATTGCCTCAGCGTATTGTTTTTTCTGTTCCCCTCCCACAACCTCATCTTTATAAGACGCAATCATTTGAGCTTTTTCCCATACTTGATTTATCACCAGAGCATACCCCACCACTGCAAGTGATATACATACCAACAAAAGCCCTATAACTGTATAATGGTGTGTTTTTTTCATTGACTTGTGAGACTAATTGAAAAATCAATATCTTTATCTTTTGCAAAGTTTGATATAGGCAATGTCACATCTAGAAAAATTTCCTGATTTTCAAGTGCTGTAGCAAACTGTTTCAACGCATCTCTTTTATCTGCCATCCCTCGAATCAAAATATCAGAAGAAGTGGCTGTTTTTTCTCTATATTCAATCTCTGTTATATGTATGAAAGAATTTTTTGCTTCAAGAACTTTTTGAAGTGAACCTGTTGCTGATGTCTTAGGCACAGAAGCCAACAACACTCTAAGTTGTTCATTTGTTTCTGTAATAATCCCTACCACCTCATCTGATTTTTTAAACTGACTCGAAGCTTTCATAAACTGCGTTTCACTAAATTTATTTTTCTCTTCAAAAAACACCAACACATAGGTAGGTAGTAGAAATATAAAGAGAATAACACTGAGTACAAAAAAGCCTCCAAACCACAAGACAATCCTGCGCTCTTTATAGTCACGAATGATTTGTTCTTTTAGTTGTATTGGTATGAGATTAAACATGTTATATCAAAATATGAGTCGGGAGCGCGAGCCCTATCGCAGGGGCGTACTTTACTGAATCAACAAAAGAAATCTCAGGTACGTTTTTATGCACATCAAATGCATTTATCCAAACATTACCCACAGAAACACTAAGCTTACTGTTTGAAGCAAGTCCTGAAACAAAATCTTCTGTAAAACCTTCTCCTGTTACAAAAACAGCTTCAATATCTTTAGACTCTGTATCATCTGAAACACCAGACGTCTTCCAAAACGTAACTACTTTTTTAAGTTCAGTTCCAATATCTACCGGGTCAAACTCACCTTTAAGTGACGTGCTGACCGTAGAAGTAAAGTGAATAACGCCATGACTCACAATATACAAACCAACTTTATGTGGTGCGCAGTGAATAATCACGTACGTGCCACGCTCTGTTTTCTTAAGCAAAGAACGCGCGATAGCCTGGGATTCTATTTCCAATGAATACGGGATAAAGCCTGCAGACTCAAATACCTCAACATACAGATCGATCACCTCACTTGGAATCGCTGAAACCACCACATCAAAATGTTCTTTTTTTTGATCTTTTGGGTCCACTACCGCAAAGTCAAAAGAAAGTATGTTTGCAGGCAACGGAACATTTTCTTCCAATTTAAACTCGATGTTGCTTCGAATATCTTTGACTGCGACGCGCGGGATTTGGGTTTTAAATAAATAAGCTTTCTCTTCAGGTAGAGACGCTCGAACATACGGTGTCTTGATCTCCTTTTTAATATCCTTGAGTACTTCTATCACTTCATCTGTGTTGTGAATATACCCTGAAACAATCGCTCCGAGCGGAAGCGCTCTCTCAAGATATTTTTTAATTGATATAGTATCTCCTCTTTTTTCAAACTGAAAAAACCTAATGGATGTGTCTGACACTGACACTCCAGAATATTCTGGATCAAGAAATTTAGGTGGTGGAAAAAACTTTAGAAAAAGATTCTGCATTATGCATTTTATTATACAGTGACCAGACTGCTTTTAAAACAGAGTTGTCCCCTGTTAGGTAGAGGACACTCGCCTCTCCGGCGAGTCTGCCGATGAGGCAGAGAAGTTAGAAGCCAGAGGTTAGAAGTTAGAGGTTAGAAAAGACAGTTGAAGACTACTTAACGAGGGCACCTGGAGGAACATCATCCGAAAGTTTTAGAAGAGAGAAATAATTTTCTCCGCTCACAGCAAGTATCATTCCCTGACTTTCCATACCCATCATTGGTCTTGGCTCTAGGTTTGCAACAAAACCACAAGTAACACCAATAAGACCAGCACCTTCAGGGAAAAATTTGGCAATACCTGAGAGTATAGTCCGTGGCAACTCTTCTCCAAAATCAACAGTGAGTTTTAGGAGCTTATCCGAGCCTTCAATATTTTCAGCAGAAAGTATTTTTCCTGCTCGTATTTCTACTTTTTTTACATCATCAATTGTTATCATCCTGTTTTTTCTTTATGAGCTTTTAATTCAAGGTAGCTTCCTAATATAAGTGCTGCGGCAGATGCGTCAAGCATGTCATTTTTACCTTGGAGACGTTCTGCCTGGCTTGAAGTCATGAATTCAGGATGAAGAAAAACAGGTAGCCCAAGATTTTTTTCAAGCTCTGTCTTAAAAGGAATAACCTCTCCCATGATCGCATTATCTTTTCCTGAAAAATCTTTACTGTCCCCAATCACCACTTCTGCTACATTATTGATTCCGCAAATTTCTTTAATTTCTCGAATAATATGTTCGTTATTTTCAATAACACCGTATGGAATAGCAAACTCACCCGCTTCATCAGAAAGCGCAATACCGATTCTTTTTGATCCGAAATCAATTCCAAGTGTTCTCATACGTATATTGTATAGGAATACACCATACACGCAAATAACCCATATGATATAATGGGTGTATGACTGATTCGTATAGTACAAAACGAGTAAAATTCCTAATCAAAACTGACCAGGTAGAATTTTTTAATTTACTTAAAAAAGAGCCGAGATTATCGACAGAAGCAATAGCGTCAATAGGTAAAGTTGGAGTACGTCAGGTTTCCGATTGGAGAAATGCAAAAAGTACGATCCCCACACATGCATTTGATGCATTACTCAAAATTTCTAAAATCCCCCGTCCAAATAATATACAAATTCTCGATCAATACTCACACACCCCGTCAGCTGCTAAAAAGGCTTATCTCGCTACGATTAAGAAATATGGAAAAATTCCAAAAAATGAAAAACTTAGAAAAGAAAATTGGGAAAAGTGGTGGGAAAAAACAGGTCAATTCCAAAAACGAAAAATTTTTGAACCAAAAAAGATAAAAATACCTCGTAAAAGTGTAGAATTAGCAGAACTATTTGGAATACTCATTGGCGATGGCGGAATTTCAAAATACCAAGTACGGGTGAGCCTTAACTGCGAAACTGACAAAAAATACTGTGCATTTGTCATTAAATTAATGTACAAGCTTTTTAATATAAAACCAAAAAAATACCCAATTAGAAACACTAAATGTCTTGATGTTTGTATATCAAGTACCTTGTTGGTAAATTTTCTTGTAGCCAATGGCTTAAAACTTGGAAATAAATTAAAACAAAATCTATCAATTCCTGCATGGATCATGGCTTCTCCAAAATACACTATGGCATGTATTCGAGGAATGGTAGATACAGACGGCTCAGTAGTCCGAGAAATTCATACAATTAAAGGCAAAAAATACCTATATCATCGACTAAATTTCACGAGTGCCTCCCCGCTTCTCGTTGAACAAACAATCCGCTCTCTTCAGAATTTTAACTTCCATCCAAAACTGAGAAGAGGTGGTCGATCAGTCCAACTTGAAAATAAAGAGGAAATATGTAATTATTTCAACACGGTTGGAACAAGCAACCCAAAACATACACTACGGAGGAATGGCTCGAGAGGTTTAAGGCACCGCTCTTGAAAAGCGGAAACTGGGCAACTGGTTCGTGAGTTCGAATCTCACTTCCTCCGCACATATTAAAAAACCGCGCATGCGGTTTTTTAATATGTGCGGCCTAATTTTATCCTTTGCTCGAACTTTTTTCGAAAGCTAATGTGGCACGCTCCACGTACGTGATGGCTCTCAACTAAATCGTACGCTCCA
>JAPLZY010000029.1 GCA_026394775.1 Candidatus Zambryskiibacteriota bacterium | reverse complement strand
TTGTGCCGATGTCGGTCAGGCTTGCGCCTGCCCGACACATCTTTTCAACACAGAATCTCTCTTCATCTGACAGGTGTTTCTTTTTGTTTGCCATTGGGATCTAGTGTATCCAATGTTCGTATTTAAAGGTATGGGGAAGTATGTACTCAATTGTAATCAAAAAAAATGGCAGGTATTCGAAGCAACTTAGTAGTGACGGTCTCTTGACCGTCGGCATGAGATTGCGACTCAAGCAAAAAGGTAGCGATGTTCCTCCAGAGGTATTCCGGGTGACAATGATAGCACGTCCTCCAGCAGAATTGCGCGAGGTGTTTCACCAACAGGTGAGCTTTCGGAAAATATGTAACCCAAAAATATCAGCCAGCATAAAGCCTGACCAGGTACACGAGGTTGAAGAATACGACTAACACCCTAAAGAAAACATCCGATCGTGTTTTCGGTCGGGTGTTTTCTTTTTTGTATATTTTTACAACCAGGATTTGATAAGTCTTTCAGTATCAACAGGATTCTCAACTTTAATACACTCTACCCCTGTTGAAATCGCTGGGTAGTCATTACCTCCTGGAAATAGAGCGTCCCCTACGAAAATAACTTCTTCGTCTGTTAATTTCAAGTATTCTTGCAAACCGTCGATTGCACTTGCTTTATTGGCACCAAATGCAGTCACATCTATCGAAGTAGTCCCTCCGATTTGTATGTTAAATTCAGGGATTATTTTCCGCAACTCTTCGACAATTTGTTCTCTTTTTTTATGATCAGCATCCCAATGACTCTTTGCAGAAAGCGGAGCATCTTGCCCAAGTCCAGAAAAACTCACCTGAGTACCTCGGTCTTCCAAAAGCTCGCCATACATCTCCTCTGGCATTGTATAGTTAATATTTGAAAAAGCTTGCTTGAATGCATCTGTAATTTTCTTTTTCTCTTCTACTGAAAAGTTTTTCGCGTACACCATTGTCCATGCATTATGTTCGTATACATACAATCGAGTACCTGACGTAGGCATCAAATATAAATTTTTAAATGCCTCATAATCAGTAAATCCTGAAAGAATTTGTTTTTCAAACTGTGGGAAATTTCCTCCCGAAACGATTGCTACCTTCTTTACACTCAGGAGCTTTTGCAGAGTATCTACCATCGACGGTTTGAGCATTGCTTTGCTTTCTGCTAGCGTTGAGTCGAGGTCAAACATAACAAGTTTTGCAGATGAAAAAGACATACGGTTTTAGTTAAAAATTTATTCGTTTAAAATTTATTATACAGTAAGCATGGATAAAAGTTTAGAAAGCTTTATTGTCGCCACCCCTACTTTGTCGTCTGCTGCACCGTAATAAATAAACACTGTGCCGTCACGCACCACGATCCCACATGGGAAGACCACGTTGGCCACCACCCCCTTATGTTCATATTCTTCTTTTGGCTCAAAGAAAGGTATTGCTGTACGCGCCCTGACAATAGTAGGGTTTTCTAGATCAAGTAAGACACACCCGACTCGGTACGTTGTACTCGAAGATACACCATGGTAAAGCACAAGCCATCCGTGTTTTGTTTTAATAGCAGGAGTTGAAATACCCACTTTACCTCCGTCCCACATTCCTTTTCTTGGAGCAATTATATTAATACATTGCTTAACCTGAATATCCTCAAAATTGAGGGACGGCACAAAGTCTGCGCACACATGTTCTCCGATCCGGTGAATAATCATGTATTTACCGTTGATCTGCTCCGGGATTATGATTGCATCTTTGTCTACAATCCCCTCAGGACTAACAGCTGAAGGCAAGGTCCATGTATCCCACTTTTGCTCAAGAAAATCAGCTACAGAAATAGAAGTAATCGCCACTCTCGGGGTTACTCCGTTGTATGCGGTATAGAGCATATAAATTATCTCATCAATCCGGATCAAGCGAGGGTCTTCACACCCGTGTGCACCATTGCTGTTTTGTTCAAACGGAACTCGTGGCACATAGATCGGTGCATTACTCCTATAGTCAATAGAAAGCCCATCTTTTGAGGTGGCATATCCGATAGTTGAAATATTTCCAGGAGCAACAGCTCGGTAAAGAATATGCACAGTACCATCGATATCGATTGCCGCAGGGTTTAGTGTTCCTCCTGCCTCGTACGCAACACCTAAACGCGGTGCAATAATTGGGTTTCCAGGGTATCGAGTCACCGGATCTGTTTCTTTTTCTAAAATACTATCTAAAAGATTTTCAAGTGGGATACTTGCTTTGCAACAATGCGTGTCGGATGCGCCGTAGTAGACAATGAAGTTGTCTCCATCGAGTTCAGCTCCAGTAGGAAAGGTAATATTTTGCACCTGACCGACTTTTTCATAATATGCTTCAGTGACCATAAACGGTCCCTTTGTTCGACCCAAAATCTTACGAGGGTTTTTAAGATCAAGCAAGACAATTTCAATACCGAATACTGGGTTTGGATGGTTATAGTTTTGTACATGCGAATAAGCAACAAGCCAACCTTTATCTGTTTTTACCGGTGTTGAGCCAAGTTCGAGATGGTCGCTTTCATTACGACGCATCGAAAGTTTATGTGCGTCTATTGTGGTAACCCATTCGTTCCAGTATGCAGGACTCCATATATCTTCCACTGTATCAAATTCTGCGTAACAAATATCAGACGGTGGCGTGTCTGTATGGTACGACAAAAGTACCGCCACTTTCCCATTTATCTTTTCTGGAAACATCACCATCGCTTTTGCATTAAATGGTGTAACAAGGTGTCGCTCAGTAACAGTCTTTAGATCTGTACTTAAAGCCACAGCCACTTTAATATTTTCTCTTCCAAACGGTATACCGCCAAGTGCAGTATAAAAAATATAATATGTATCGCCCAGTTTTGTGACACGAGGGTCTTCACAGCCGTATTGGTCGAAGCTTTCTTCAGGTCCTACGAGTACACTTCGTTCTGTATAGAGCACCCCATCTGTAGAACAAGCGGTTCCCACTACTGAGATACTCATATGAGGTTCCTTGAGCTCATCTGGCTCAGACATTGCTCGATAAATCAAAAATTTCTTTTTTCCGATATGTGCTGGTGAGCCGTTGAACGCAGCAAATGCCTCCCATGGATGTTCTTTTTTGGGAGAGAGTATTGGGTTATGTTCGAAACGATTTAATGTGAACATGGGGGTAAAATTAGAGATTAGAAGTTAGAAGTCAGAGACATGAATCAAGAAAGCATCGAGGAAAGAAGTCCAGATAAAGATGTTTGTGCTACACAAATATGTTTGTCACCGCCTCCGTAATAGACATAAAGCGTGTCATCCTTGACTGTCGCTCCACATGCATACACCACTCCCGGCTTCCAGTCATCTTCGTACCACATATCTGGTTCCATAATAGGTTGTTTTGCCCGTGCAATCACTTTTCTTGGATCATTGAGATCGAGAAGCATTGCTCCAATCTTGTATTTATGATGTTCTCCTTTTTGCATTGCGTGGTAGAGCAAGAGCCATCCTTTTTCTGTTTTAATCGGTGGAGGTCCCGCACCACGAATACGATCATCCCAGGAATCTTTTCTTCCAGGTTGAGGACCAGCGGGTCGAGAGCTTTCAATCGGCTTGGTATTTGCATTAAGTGTATCAACATATTCCACAAGTACTTCTGGAACTATACTGTGAATAATTGCAAATTTTCCATTTATTTTTTCAGGAAATAACACCCAGTTTTTATGTACCCGGCCTGGCTTTGAGAGCAAGATTGGATCAGTCCAATTCCAGCGCTTGTTTAAGAAATCATACTTATGGATGGAAATAAGTGCCACACGAATAGAGCCCCAATTGTCAAAAGCGCTGAACGTAACGTATATTCGCTCATCGATCTGCACCATGCGAGGGTCTTCGCACCCCCCATAACTCCCCCCTGATGGGTAAAGGATACGATCGTACCGTTTAGGTGTGGTCGACGTGTGATCATAGCTCATTGAAAAAACAGGATATACCTCATGATCGTCAAAATGAAGTGAATCCTGACTTGAAGCATACCCCAGACGTGACACTCCATCGCTACCCACCGCTCGGTACACTACATGCACACGCCCATTTTCATCTGTAATTGCTGCAGGATTGAAAGTTCCTCCTGCCTGCCATTCAAGATATGGCTTAGGCGAGAGAAGTGGATTTTTATGATGTTTATCAAGAGTAACTGAGGAATACTGTCGATTTTTTCCATTTAAATTCTTTACTGCAGTATACTGTACGCACAAAAAGATAATAACTGAAACAATGAAGAGTATTGCGATAAAAAAAATATAATCCATATGGCTATTTACGATGAGACTCTTCCGTATTTATCATCGATGCGAACAATATCGTTCTCGTCAAATTCTCCCGTTGAGATTTCGAGGAAAACCAATGCTTCAGTCCCCCCTTCGGCTCGGTGGTTTGTATGTACACCTATATCAAATCGATCACCTGCGCTCGCTTCTTTTCTATTGTCTCCTATTGTCACATATCCATTCCCCTTCAGGACTACCCAAAACTCGCTTCTATGCTCATGATATTGCAAACTGAGAGATTCACCCGGGTTGACAGTAATTATTTTGACTGTGCATGGAGTGTTGGCAATAAACTCATCAAAAGATCCCCAAGGACGATCGACATGCATTGATAAAAGAGGTCTCATAATTGTACTTAGTATAGCGCACAATAACAACATCAGACGCAAAAGCTGTGGACAACATTGAGCTCTTAACGGTAATCCGTTTTAGTACCGCTCTCGGGTATCAACTGCTGTTGAGATCAATTAGTGCCCTTGGGGCATAACCACACTATTACTAACGAAATCGCTCTGCCTGTAGCTCATAGAGATGCGCGTATACTCCTTTCTTTTTAAGAAGTTCTGCATGTGTTCCATCTTCAATAAGCATTCCTTTTTCAAATACAAAAATCTGGTTGCATTGGAGAATCGTCGAAAAATCATGAGAAATAAGCAACGCTGTCGTATTTTTTGAAAACCCTTCGAGAGAATCAAATATTTTCGCTTCTGATTCTGCATCTACTGAGGCAGTCGGCTCATCAAGTATCATCACAAGTGCATTTCGATAAATGATTTTAGCGATCGAAAGCTTTTGACGCTGGCCTTTGGACGGCTCCTTTCCTCCGAACTCCACTCCGAGCTGCTGATTATAGCCATCTTTCCATTCTTCGATAAATTCATGGGCCTGAGCTGTCTCTGCTGCCTCTACCACTTTGTCTAGTTTAAGACCAGTACCAGGTCGACCAATAGCAATCGCTTCTTTCACAGCAAAGTCATAGCTCGCATAATCTTGGAACATAATTCCAAGATACGACCACCATTCTTTTGTAGAAATATCACGCAAGTCTACTCCATTTACTAAAATACGACCTTCAGTGGGGTCATAGATACGGCACAAAAGCTTTACAAAAGTAGTCTTTCCTGCCCCATTATTACCTACAAGACCTATCTTACTACCAGGAACGAGCTTCATACTTAGTTTTCGCAAACTCCATACATCATTATTTGGATATTTAAAGCTCACATTTTCAAACACAATTTCGGGAGCAGATGAAAGGTTTAAATAAGTCGGGTTTTTTACATCTAGAATTACAGACTTTGTTTCTACTACTTCCTCAACATCTTTAACAATTAGATGGGTTTCGTACTGCCTTCCCAAAGAAGACATAATGCGAGTAATCGAACTCCGAACAGTGGCGAGAGTACCCATCATATACACCAAACTACCTACTTCTAGATCACCGCTAATAATTTGTCTTACAAGGAGAAAAAGTGCGGCTCCAAAACCAATATATGCAAGTAGATCTGCAACTGTTGTCTGCCATACTCTCGATTTTTCTAATTGTAATTGTTTATACATAAAATCAGACATAATTTTACGCATCCAACCTATCAATTTATTCCCTGATTGAAGTAGTTTTGTCTCAATCAGTGGCGTACGATTCATGATATGCTGCCTCAGATCGGAAAATCTTCTTTGTTCCGGTGAATCTTTAGTCCAGATACTCCATCCGCGTGTAGCGTATTTAGTATCAATAATAAAACTCGGAAATGCTGAGGCAATAACAATAAAGTAAATCATCGGATTGAAGTGCACAGCCAGTCCTGTACCGATAATGAGAGTTGCGATTTCTTGCACTAAATCAAATTGTGCAGAAGCGAGTTCAAAGGCAATATATGGACCTTTTCGAAAAGCCCGTTGAAGCAAGTCCTGAAATTTAGGGTCTTCATACGTTGCGATATCGATTCTTTCTCGATGCACGAACATATCCATTTCCACTTCGTGTGAAAGCTTAAGTTGCCAATGACGATTGATAAATAGACGGATATTTCCAAGAATAGACGGTAGAGCGTTGACTGTTGCATACAAAAAAAGTAGGAGCCAAATATTTTCATAAGAAGCTATTTTCGCACCAGCCACTATGGCATTAACCAGTTTACCTAAAAACCAGGAACTCCCATACGGTAATGCGCCCGCAACAATAACAATAAGCATCATTGCCACAGTTTCCTTTGGTACAAAACGAAAAGCATATCCTAATGAAAACCGGACACTTTTGAGATATTCTCTGATATTTTTCATTATGAAATTAGTATAATTAAACTTTTTTTAAAATTTTCATAATCTGGATGAAATCCGAGGCAGACTAGGAAAATAATTTTAGCTGTACTCTCGTACAGTGAGAATTACTTTTTGACGTCTAACAAAGGAGTTCGCCGGATTTGGAAATTTTAGTAAAGTTTTACTCCCACAGCTTCTCGTACTTCATCCATTTTTTTCATTGCCTTTTCTCGGGCTCGTTGCCCTCCTTCTTTTAGTACATCGAGTACATAGTCTGTATCAGACGCAAGTTGCGCGCGTTTTTCACGGAGCGGTGTAATAAATGCTTTTAAGTCTACAATGAGCGCTTCTTTGAGTGCTTTATATTTTCCTTTGTGTTCTTCATACAGAGGCGCGAGTTCTTCTTCTGTCTTAAAAAGCCGGTGGATTGCGTATACATTTTCTGGCTTCTCGGAACCTGAGTCGGTCACAATAGACATCACTGCTTTTTCAATTTCGGCATCACTCGCAAAAAGTGGAATGGTGTTTCCGTAGCTTTTTGACATCTTTCGTCCGTCTATTCCAGGAACGACAGCAACATCTTCAATAATTTTCGCTTCAGGAAGTTTCAGGACCTCTGATTTAAATACGTGATTAAATTTTAAAGCCGTATCACGAGCATATTCAATATGCTGTTTCTGATCCTGTCCTACCGGCACAATATCAATATCATAAAGTAATATATCAGCAGCCATGAGCATTGGGTAATTAAAAAGCCCAACTGTAATCTCCTTACCGTTTGCAATAGCATCTTTATATGCATGAGATCGTTCTAAATACGGCATAGTTGTGATGGTATCAAAAATCCAAGTCAATTCCCCATGCTCTGGAACATCTGATTGTTTGTAAATGAGTGATTTTTGAGGGTCAAGGCCGAGCGCAAGATAGTCGAGTGCCAGATCAATAATCTGCTGTTTCATCTCTTCTTTATCCTGGATAAAGTTTAAAGCATGATAGTCCGCCAAGAAAAACATGCACTGATACTCTTCTTGCATATCCACAAACTGCTTCATAGCGCCAAAATAGTTCCCAATATGCGGTCGTCCTGTTGGTTTTACACCTGAAAGTAAGGTTTTTTTGTTGCTCATAAATATATTATATCAAATTTAATAGAATCAGACCAAATGAGCTTTAATGATCCGCAATGCATTCTTATAGGAAATATTCGACTGTATATCATTTGGAAGACTAGTGATTAGATTTTTGAGATCATCTAGGGATTCCAAGTCTTTTGCAAAGCCAGAAGTAATCCCCCCAAAATCAGAACCAATTGCCACAGCATTCTCACCTACCAAACTGACGATGTGATTCACATGTTTTAATACATCATCAATTGTCGGTTTTTTATCTGCGGAAACGAATTTCTTTGAAAAGAATACTCCGATAACACCACCACTTTCTCCAATAGCTTTAATTTGTTCATCCGTATAGTTTCTTACATTCTTACAGAGCGCATGTGCATTGCCATGACTGACGAAAATTGGTCGAGAAACAACCTGTGACGCATCCCAAAATGTCTTTTCATTCATGTGAGCAAAATCAAATAACATACCTTTTTGTTCACACCATGTTATTAATTTTTTACCAAGTTCACTTAAACCAAGAGAAGGGTCGAGAGTACCGCCACCAAAAGGGTTATTTATATTCCACAGCGGACCAATCGATCGAAGACCCAGCTCATACCACCGCTCAAGCGTATCCCATCCAGTAATTTCATCAAATGTATTGAGCCCTTCGATATGCAGTATGAGGCCATAGAGCCCTTCTGTAGACATTATTGTATTCAGATCATCTTTATTTTTAATAATACGAAAAGATGGATTTTTATCACAATACATTACATAGTCTTTCAAAGTTTTCTCTATAAGGTCATTCATGCACTCACTCGTATAATTACCATCCGCAGGTACCACAAAAGCCGAGACAACAGTCACTTTTATATTATTGTTTTGTATTTTTTCAAAACTCGTCTGTCCTCGATCTGTATATAATTCTGGTTGAGATATATACAGCATCAGATCCTGATGTAAATCAATAATTGGATTCATTTTATATATAATTAATTGTAACACACCATACTTCTACTTTTAATACGTACTGTATTCAAAATAGAAAAATAGTGGCAAGTAAAAGACTTGCCACAGACCTCCTCTATCGAAAAGAATCTTCCATTATAGGTTGACCTTGAGATACTTCCCGCAAGAATTTTTTTCGAAGACTTGCTTCAATCTGAGGCAATGTCCGTAAAATTTCCCCCATAGTTCGAAATGACACATCCAAGAAGCCATCCATTACCCTGACTCGACCTCCTGTACGGGCCATATCGTGCTGGGAGTAAAAAGCGTCTTTTGCAGGATCGTGGAATAGATCCCATGAAGAACCGTACTGGTCAATTATAGGTATAACTTCTTTCAACACAGCATCAGCCTCACGCACAACTTCAACTGATCCTTTGTTTTGACGTTTACGTTCTTGCAATTCAACAACTTTACAATGAGCATTCATTACACTTTCAGAAACACTGTCACCTTTAACATATCCAAATCGCATAAATGTAGCTGGAACGATTTTTGCATCCACATGGCCTGGGACAAGTTGCGGAGCATGATCTCCAATAGACCTCAGAACATCTCCCACCTTCCGAATAAAGTCTGGTTTTGTTGCATACCCAATCATGTCTGGACCAGAGAGCTGATACACAGCCTTGTCTCCAAACTTCCAGTGGCACCAGAGGTAATAGCAAGCAACAACCAGCTCAAACGAGTAGACCACTCCACCACAAGGCGTGTACCCAGATGGATCCAAAACAAGCTTTTTAAGTTCTTCCAGAGTATTGATTGCCGATTCTCTGAGAGTATTCGGCTTGATCTCGACTCTCGAATGTACACACTCTGCATACCGTGCTGAAAATCTAGATTTTATTTCAACCATACATCCACAAGGAAGAACGAAGCGTCCAAGCCATTGTGGATAATATCTTTCAACAATGTCGAAAATAATTACCAAATTATCTTTGTATTCAAGAAGTTCTTCCGACTGTGTCGTAATAACTCCTGGAAACAATTGTCTGAGTGGACGAACATGGAAACTTGAAAGTGTCTCGTCGGGACAGTTCTCTGGTTTATGATATGGCGTCAAATGTTTTTCTCCCAAAGTCGGAATGCGATAAGCACCTTGACCAATGAGAGTTACCTTCTTACCATCCACCAATTGATACTTTGGTTGATTGTTCACATCTTTGTGCATACAGGTAACATCCCAAATACAATCAGGAAGTCCGAGTTCTGACAAAATGAGCTTGTACAAGTTCCAGTTGCCGGC
Source organism: Candidatus Zambryskiibacteriota bacterium (assembly GCA_026394775.1). Lineage (GTDB taxonomy): Bacteria > Patescibacteriota > Minisyncoccia > Phycocordibacterales > DATDWN01 > UBA910. The sequence continues at coordinate 4,975 of JAPLZY010000029.1, read as the reverse complement.
ATGCGATGTGCGATACACCGAATGCCCCTGATTCTTCAGTTCGATAAGTTGGCGAAGTGTAATATCTACACAAGGCTTGATTGACAAACTCTTAAACATAGAAAGTTTTTCCTTTTCAATAGATTTTACAAAGAACAACACCAGTCCAAAAGGACTGGTGTTTGCGTTCTAGATATTGAAGAAAATGAGTATTATATGTTTTCTATAGCGCAAAAATCAGCCCTCTGTAAGACGGTGTGCATATAATAATGCCATGAAGCTGACTGATTTTTGATTCGTATCATACCAGCTCACAATACCACACAGGCAAAAAACACGCAATAAAAAAGCAATCCTTGACTTAGCAAGGTAATTACACTAAGTTTATAGAGCGCACGGGTAGCTTAGTCAGGACTAAAGCAACAGACTGAAAATCTGAAGATCGGGAGTTCGAATCTCTCCCCCGTGCACCACCCCCACCTGTGGGGGTTTTGCTTTTATACTTCTTTTTTCAGATACCCCATCCAAAAACGCCTTTTATATTTCCTGTCCCCCATGGTTGTATAAGTCTCCTTCATTTCAAGATGAATGATTTTAAATTTTCTTGAGTAAAAGTCAGTGAAATCTTTTTTGGTCCACACTCGCTCTGTGATCTTTTGTTCGGGGAGAATATAGGTATCAACTTCAGGTCCAGGGAAGCGCTTGAGCAGTTCTTTTGCATTTGTATCCCCTTCTTTACAAAGTGCTTTCACATATACATATCCACCAGGCCTTAGCATTCGATACATTTCTTCAAGATATATTTCTCGTTCTTTTTCAGAAAGTGAATTTGAGGATGTGACATCTAACAAAATATCAAATTCTTCGTTAGCAAATGAAAGTTTTTCTCCAATCGAACCAACCTGTAAATCTACAGCCACACTCATTCTTTTTGCATACTCGAGGCCATGAGAAATAGCATTCTTTGAGATATCAATACCGTGTGCCTCCAGTCCTAGCTCGTGTGCATACAAAGAGTTTCTCCCTGTTCCGCACCCTAGGTCAAGCAATTTCTTACCCTCCAGCTCCACATTTTCTTCTTTTTTTAGAAACTTGAAAAAACGCACTGTGTCTGCCTGAGGTTCCATTTCTTTAGTCAAAAAAGTTGGATTTCTGTATTCTTTTTCCCAGGCTGATTTTTGGTCCATACAGGAGATGATTAAAGATTAGTGATTTAGGATTAATGAATAATGCATTTGGTATTTCTCTTGTTCCTTAATCTTTAATCCTGTTACTTTAATCTAATTCTTTATTCTTTATTCTAAAATCTTACATTTTTTGTGGTAACTCCACAAAAAATGTTGTACCTAGTCCGGCGCCCTCAGATTCAAGCCAAATCTTTCCACCCTGAGCTTCTATCATCTGTTTAGCAACATAGATACCAAGACCAGTACCTATTACGTTTTGTTTACTTGCATCTTTAGTACGCGTAAATTTATTGAAAAGCTTTGGCACATCTTCGGCAGAAATCCCTATACCGGTATCTTTGATCGCAAAACGTATATTACTGTTTATACGCGAAATTGTCACAACCATACCACCTGCAGGTGTATATTTAATTGCATTATCAACTAAATTCCCAATCACTTGTCGTATCTTTCCTTGGTCGGCGTAGACCATATAGTTCTCATCCTCAGCATGGAATTCATACGTTAATCCGGCTGATTCAATGTTTGGCTTTAATTCAAGAAGTATATGTTCAGCAACCGCCTTCATATCAAAATCCGCCAATGTGTATTTCATCTTTCCTTGCTCAATACGTGAAATATCCAAAAATTCATTAACAATCACCACCAAGTTTTCACACGACTCTTTAATTATCTCTACCGCACCCTTTACCTCTCCGGACACCTCACCATAGTCACCTTCGAGAATGAGAGAAGTATATCCTTTTACGGCAGTCAGCGGTGCTCGTATTTGATGAGTGGCAAGTGAAAGAAATTCTGATTTCATTTGGTCGAGTTCTTTGAGACGACTGTTTGCGTGCTCCAAGTCAAATGCAAGTCTTTCCACTTTTTCACGTTGAGCAACTTCATTTTGAACACTTTTTATTAACAAAATACCGGTAAGTATCGATACAAGTAGGAAGATTCCATTTACCACTAGGTCTGATGCGCTCGTTGATATGAGGAGTCGAATAAAAAGAGAAACGCAAAGTGCGTAGACAATAAACTGCGTTGCAACAATCTTTAGATTAAACAGTTTATGTTTCAGTATTGAAAAAGAAATAGCCGCCACCATGGTCACTATCCCTATCTGCCCAAGCCAGTTGAACTCAAAATATCCGAGTAAAGGCATTACTAAGTTTGTACACACACCAAGCAGTGTGGCGATAAATGTACCCACGATAACATAGGTGATTTGTTGTTTTTCAATACCTGTAAACTTGAGATATTTAAAGAGTAGCAACCCATAACACAACGTAAAATATGAAATTATATAAAGGGCGTAAAACGAATGATAAAAAAGACTAAATGATATGGTAACTTCTCCGCTTAAAGGTTTTGCAGTATCAAGTATGAGCACATCCGGCAAGAGCGAAAGAACGAGCACCGCGAGAAACGGAAAAAGAAGATACAGCTCTGCTCGCAAAGGAAGGTTGTATTTTTCTTGCGGGAAAACTCTGATAAAGAAAAGAAAAGCGTAAGGAATAGTGGCTGCAGATGCATAAAGTATGCGAGCAAATGCAGTAGCGTCTTCAAAGCCCGCCATGCTTCGAAACAAAATCATGGAAAGACCCCACAAAGTAGCTGCGATAGTGAAAATAAAAAAATAATGATTTACTTTGTTTTCACGTTTTATGAGAAACACAAAAATACCCAAAGAGAGGTTGAGGACCATTACCGCCATCACTCCAATATTTATAGGATCAAGAACTAGATTCATGTTTTTTTTGAAATGCGATTTTTACTCTCTCAAGCTTTTCAGGTGTTATAGATTCCTGAAAGTTTTGAAATGCTGCTACGGTAAAACCAAGTTCTTTGCCCCATGCAGATATTTCATCAACATGAGCGAGTGTTGCACGTCTCACCACATAATGATTATTCCATGAATGGCTTGCAAGAATCAAGAGCTCGGCCATGCAACAAAAATTGTCAGTGCGACTCTTGAGTCCATAATTAAAATTGCTGTGGACCTCTGGGGTGTGCACCACCCCTGCCTCGAGCACGAGTACGTCTGGCATCTTGAGTACATCAGATTGGATATCCGAAGGCTGTGCATCATCGACAATGACCATGCCGTCAGACACCAAGTCCGGTGTGATAAGCGCTTCGGGAGTGTTGGTGGCTGTAATCACAAGATCACATTTTTTAATTGCTTTAATATCAGAAGTGATTTCAATTTTTAATTTAAAATCAAATTTCATTAAATCATGCAGATGTCCTCTAATTTGTGGAAGTTTTCGATCCACATCAATGAGTACTATTTTTGCATAGCCCGCTCGAGCGACAATATCAGAGGAAAGTGTACCCACCGAACCTGCAGCGCCCACAATACCGACCGTAAGCTTTTTTTTAGGCACACCAAAAATATCAACAACCTTAAACAGAGTTTCTGTCACATTGTATGCTGTGTATGCGTGACCTGTGGTGATATTTACATCTTGTATATCTAAAAGTTCATGCCCACCACCGGACAAAGACGACGTAAGTCCCCCAAGACCCACCAACGAAACCCCTTTCCCGCGAGCAAGATGAATAGCTTGGCGAATTTTCACAAGTGCTTTTGCTCTTTTTTTCATCATCTGCTCTGCAGTCATGGTGATGCCCAAGACATACCCTTTCACTTCACTTCCGTCTTTTATGTTTTTAAGTCCGGTGACTTTCGATAGCGTGATAGGCCACAGACTTTCCATAATCCACAGACCAAGCCATTTGGGTAAAAATTTAAAAAATGGATATTTTCTGTAAATATCTCGATGCCCTCTTGAGTGCACTAGAAAAGCAAATGAATACCCGCTGGTTTTTTTGAAAAAAAATTTACTTCTGCAGATCGCTAAGAAGTCTTGTAAAATAGAAACAGTATTACGTATCATATGATGCGTTTAGTATACTATATTTTTTTTAAAGAAAACAGCCGGGACATCATGTCCCGGCTGTTTTAAAGAATGTGATCAAGAACCTCCCTGACCAACCGCTGACCTCCAGTACTGTGGGCTGGCAAATGGCCAGCATCCGAAACCACCCGTGGTTTTAGTTTCGGATTTGAAGCAAAAAGTTGAACTAACTTCCGGTGTGCTGATGGTGCTACCCACTGGTCATGCATCCCATAGACCAAAACAGTTGGAACTTGAATATCCACGAGCTTTGGCTGAAGCCATCGTGTGGAGAGCTGAAGGGCTTCCTTCCCCGAAATTTTTCTGCGATTGAAAAGCAAATCCTCCACCAGATTTTCTGGTACACAATTGAGAGCAATTTTCCGATAATCTTGCTCTCTCACAGAAATTAGCTTGTTGCGCATCATGCGCCACTGATATCGCCACATCACCGAAATGAGTGGCAACCCCAGAGGCGAAATACCTCGAGGCATCGCCGGCGATACCGCGACAACGCCCTTCACTGCAAGGGTAAAGTGGCTAGCAACGATCATTGCCGCCAGCGCCCCAGCAGATTGGCCGATAATAGTCATCGGGTGAGGGCCATTTCTTATTATTGCCTCCACCAAAGCATCACACCGAAAACCAAAACCGGTTTTACCGGTCACCTCCACCTCGACATACTTGTACTCAAGATCTCTTGCTTTCAACTCTTTTATCCAAGGAATAAAGGAATAGATGCTATCCCCCAATCCCGGTAGTAACAAAACCATACTGCCTCCTTCCCCATACCTTTAAATACGAACATTGGATACACTAGATCCCAATGGCAAACAAAAAGAAACACCTGTCAGATGAAGAGAGATTCTGTGTTGAAAAGATGTGTCGGGCAGGCGCAAGCCTGACCGACATCGGCACAAC
>JAPLZY010000024.1 GCA_026394775.1 Candidatus Zambryskiibacteriota bacterium | reverse complement strand
TTCCTGACTAATTCCAGTATCGGTCGTATTGTTTCAAATTGCTCCCGAGTGATATCACTCGGATATGTTTTTCGCATACCTCATATATTAAAGGGCTAGTATGCTGGGTATTATATCAAAAAGATTGTGAACAGGCTCTTAACCGTGAAGTAAGCGCAAGTAGCTTTAGCGCACCTCCAGCGTTCCAAACTGTTGTAAAACTGGAGACAAGTTCCTCGACACCAGCACTGTCAGCATAAATCACATTGGCCATGTTGAGGATAATATTTTTCTTTCCCTCCTGGATCAGCAACTGGACCTGATCTTTAAGGTCATCGGCACCGTTTCGGTGCAGAATTTTTCCCATAAGATCCAGAATCGTAACACCATCCACTTCACGAACACTAATATTTAGCCCATTCATTTCGAATACTCCTATGTTGATTTAAGCATACTATAGATAAATTGCAACAAAAAAGACCACTTTCACACAATTGTGATAAGGGGCCTTATGGGAAACGGGGTGATCTGAAGCAAGCTTCGGATCGGGGGGTGTTGAGCATGCTCAACGAAAGGACAGTGTAGTCAGTGAGGGAAAAGGGTTATGAGAAGGAGAGGTGCAGGCACATCTACTTCTTGGAACTCCAAACTCAACGAACTACATATACATAATACACCTATCGTATTTCCTGTAAAGCGATTTTGATAATACTGTGGATAACTTATTCACGACGTAGAGTGAGCAAAATACAAAAGTATTCTTTTGTATTTTCGAGCCGAGGAGTGGAAAAGGGTTAACACCCTTTATTTCAAAAAAAAAGCCGGAGTACGTAATGTACCCAGGCGAAGGGTTGCTCGGAATAGAATTAGAGCAAAGTTTGGTCAAGCGAGGAAGTGAAGGGTTGGTGTCACTTCCTATCTCGAAGCCATGTGTATTATAGTACACATGCAATATAGGTGTCAAGTAATCTATAGTACTTCTAAAAAGTGGCCTAGCTAAGGCATTAGTGGTACTATATTTCTATGGAAAACCAAAACCTTCAAAACCAAAGACACTCACTCGCCCACTTACTTGCCAAAGCAGTAGGGCGACTTTACCCAGACGCACTCCCCTCTATCGGTCCTGCCACTGACACCGGTTTTTACTATGATTTTGAGTTTAAAGAATCAATCAAAGAAGAAGATCTTAAAAAAATCGAGAAAGAAATGAAAAAGACTTTGTCACTCTGGCACGGTTTTATCGGAAGTGAAGTGAGCGAGGCAGAGGCAAAAGAAAAGTTTGCCAACAATCCATACAAACTCGAACTCATCTCTGGAATTGTAGAGAGAGGAGAAAAGATTACTCTCTATACTTCAGGTGAAGGTCATTATGAATTTACCGACCTTTGTCGCGGTGGACACATTGAAGACATGGCGAAAGTAGATCCTGAAAGTTTCAAGCTTGAGCGACTCGCTGGTGCCTACTGGCGAGGTGACGAGAAAAACAAAATGCTTACTCGTATTTACGGGCTTGCCTTTGAAACAAAGGAAGATTTGGATAAATATGAGTGGCAGATTGAAGAAGCAAAAAAAAGAGACCACCGAAAAATCGGAAAAGAGATGAAGCTTTTTACCATTTCTGACCTCGTAGGCTCAGGACTCCCCCTCATGCAACCAAACGGTATGATCATTCGAAAAGAAATCGAGGATTATTTATGGAGTTTACACAAAACAAAAGGGTATCAGAGAGTGTGGACTCCACATCTTGCTAAAGAAGCCCTTTACGAGACATCAGGTCACGCATCAAAATTTGGAGACGAACTTTTCCGTGTAAAAGGAGGTGACGAAGACTTTTTCATGAAGCCAATGAACTGCCCGCACCACATGCAGATATTTGCAGACAACCAGTTTTCATATCGAGATATGCCCGTGCGATATTTTGAACCAGCGACAGTGTATCGATATGAAAAAGCAGGACAGCTTTCAGGACTCACTCGTGTACGTGCAATCACTCAAGACGACGGACATCTTTTTTGTCGTGTATCACAGATTGGTGATGAAGTGAGTACTATTGTCGCTATCATCAAAGAATTTTACACCACCATGAACATGATGGAGGGTTATTGGGTACGTCTCTCTGTCCGCGATGAAGATGCAAGCAAGTGGCTCGGTACAAACGAAGTGTGGGAAAAGGCAGAAAACGCACTTAGAATATCAGCGGGAGAAAATAAACTTAACTACAAAATAGGTGTTGGTGAGGCAGCGTTTTATGGACCAAAACTCGACTTTATGTTTAAAGACGCCATCGGACGTGAATGGCAACTTGCAACAATTCAATGTGATTTCAATCTTCCAGAGCGTTTTGACCTTTCATTTACCAATGAAAAAGGCGAGCAAGAACGACCGGTTGTTATACATCGTGCGATCTCTGGATCTCTCGAGCGCTTCATGGGAGTGATGATCGAACACTATGCAGGTAACTTCCCTCTCTGGCTCTCACCTGTTCAGGTGAAAGTGATCCCAGTTCGAGATACTCACAATGACTATGCAAAAAAAGTTCACGAGCTTTTAGTAGAAGCTGGCATTCGTTCGGACTTTGACGATCGAGACTTAAACCTCGGTAAGAAAGTACGAGAAGCAAAAAATGAAAAGATTCCGTATTGGATTGTATTGGGAGACAAAGAAGTTGAAAGTCAAAACGTGACGGTAGAGCATAGGGACAAAGGTCAGCTTGGAAACAAAACGGCGGAAGAATTCGTTGCAAGTCTGGTTGAGGAAATTAAAAAAAGAGCATAATATAAAGCATATGAAAAAATTATACAAAAATCAGCATGATGAGGTACTCACAGGAGTGATCGGTGGGATTGGAGAATATTTCTCAATCGACCCTGTCGTCCTTCGTATTGGCTTCGTTATCCTAGTACTTATAAGTGGTATTTTTCCAGGAATAATCGCTTACATTATTGCCTACTTTATTATTCCAGAAAAACCACATGGAATGTCCACACTCGTAACCCCTCCACCAATGAAAACACCTGAGACACCAGTTGCAGAGCCAACACCAACAGCTCCAGCTACAACCAATCCAGAGGAACAAAAAATGGAAGTTAAAGAAGAGTCTGTTGTTGCCCCGATAATGAACACAGAGGCTCAAGCTGAAGAAGTTGTTACCACCACGGCACCCACAAAAGAAGACTCTATATAAATTAAAAAACCGGCTTATGCCGGTTTTTTAATTGAGACCCAGTATTTTATTGAAAAAAGCATACTTCTTCCTCATATATTCTTTATAATCAATCTTACCGTATGGGAGTTTAATGCGGTTATATTCATTTTTAAAATCCTCGTTTTGAGCCATCAGTGTAAATACTTTAATCTGCTCCTGAACATTCACCGACTCAACATTTGAAAGATGCAGATCAACTTCAAAACTTTCTTGATAAAAATTCCATGTTATAGATGATGTACTCCTTTTTTTTGGTTGTCCATATACTTTTGAAATGACAGGTTCATACGTATCGTACTCACGAGGATCTGTAAGAATAATTATATCGATATCATTTTGACCAGATATTTCAAGCATTGTTGCGCCACCAAAATGTACATACATACCTGGGAGTAGGCTTTTCAACTCACTGACCAAGGACAAGCCCGCTTCTTTTGCTTTTGGGTCAAAAGGTTTAATTTCAACAAAAAGCCCATCGCTTTGCTGCTAAATATTTTTCCTGAGATTCTTTAATCATAGCTGACTAAATATCAATCGTCGCAGCTTTTGCATTCGTCTGGATAAATGATTTTCGAGATGGCACGTCTGAACCCATCAAGATATCGAACACTTTGTCTGCTTCACGCGTATCTTCTACATTTACTTGTTTGAGTACTCGACGAGCAGGGTCCATAGTAGTTTCCCAGAGTTCTTCTGAGTTCATTTCTCCGAGACCTTTGTATCGCTGGATTGAGATCTTAACAGGCTTCGCTTTCTCATCCTTCTCGCCTCCTCGGCGAGTCGCCGATGAGGCAACCTCTTCTGTTTCCTCTTCTTCGACTTCCTCACCCCCTTCAATAGCTTCCACTTCAGGAATCTCTACATCACCGACAATTCCTCTTTTTTCTTCATCTGAATATGCATAGTGAATGGCTTTGCCGATCTTGATCTTATAAAGTGGTGGTTGAGCAATGTATACAAACCCTCCATCAATAAGCGATCTAAAGAAACGGTACATCAAAGTCAAAATGAGTGTACGAATGTGAGCACCGTCCACGTCCGCGTCGGTTGCAATGATAATTTTGTGATATCGAAGCTTCGAAATATCAAACGTATCTCCAATAGCAGTACCGAGTGCGAGTACCAAGTTTTTAATCTGCTCTGAACCTAGCATTCGGTCGAGTCGTGCTCGTTCAATGTTCAAGATTTTTCCTCGCAATGGAAGAATTGCCTGTGTACGTCGGTCTCGTCCTGTTTTTGCCGTACCTCCTGCAGAGTCTCCCTCTACAATAAAGAGCTCTGAGTCTGAAGCTTCCTTTGCCTGACAGTCTGCAAGCTTTCCAGGCAACGCCATTCCCTCAAGTACTCCTTTTCGAAGTACCGAGTCCTTTGCAGCCTTTGCAGCTTTTCTTGCAGCGAGTGCCAAAAGCACTTTTCCGATAATAGCTCTGGCATCGTCTGGATTTTCTTCCAAGAACTGTCCGAAACCTTCTGAGAAAATAGTGTTTACACTCGTCTGTGCTTCCACAGAGCCGAGCTTACTTTTAGTCTGTCCTTCAAATTGAATTTCACGAAGTTTTACTGACACCACAGCAGTGAGACCTTCGAGCACATCTTCACCCCCGAGGTTGTCGGCATTTTCTTTAATTAAATTGTTCTTTCGTCCGTATGTATTTAAAATACGTGTAAGTGCGGTCTTGAACCCTGTGATATGCGTACCACCTTCAGGAGTATGGATATTGTTTGCAAATCCCATTATTTTCGATGGGATATCGTCAACATACTGCAAAGCCACTTCTACAGATTCATAGTCTTTTGTCTCTTTGTCGATATAGAAAATATTTTTATGAACAGCTTTTTGGTTTGAATTGTAGAATTTAACGAGTGACAAGAGACCTCCTTCAAAGTAAAAGCTCATTGATGGTACATCGAGTCCGAGGTCACGAATACGAAATACCTTTTCATCATCTATCTTTCCATTGTATTCACGTGCATCGATGACAGAAATACGAAGACCTTTTACAAGGTATGCCTGCTGACGGAGATGGTTGACCACTCGGTTGAAATCAAAATCTGTAATTGGGAAAATGGTTTTGTCAGGTTCAAAAGTCACCACAGTTCCCTTTTCATCAGTCTTTCCAATCTTTTTTACATCAGCCTTTTTCTTTCCTTGTGAATACTCTTGCATCCACATTACTCCTTCTTTGTGTACCACTACACGACAAAAAACTGAAAGTGCGTTTACTACAGAGGCACCCACACCGTGGAGACCTCCAGAGACTTTGTAGCCTTCACCACCAAACTTTCCTCCGGCATGGAGGGTGGTCATGATAGTTTCAAGAGCTGAAACTTTTGTTTGTTTGTGAATATCAACAGGTATACCTCGGCCGTTGTCTGTAACTCGAACACGAGCCACACCAGAAGGTCCCGGAAGGAGTGCTACCTCGATATCGTTTGCGTGTCCTCCCATCGCTTCGTCACGAGAGTTGTCAAAGATTTCCCAAATGAGGTGATGAAGACCGTCTGGTCCTGTAGTACCAATATACATACCTGGTCGCTTTCGCACAGGGTCGAGTCCTTCAAGGACCTGAATCGCATCCGCGCCGTACGTATCTCTGCCTTTTTTCTCCTTTTCGTCTTTTGCCATAGTGAGAGTATTATATCAAAAATGAAGTAGGAGTGGAAGTGAAAATTGTTAATTTTTTATAAAAAAGAACGCGATGAGTTTTGGTAAACCATAATCGCGTTCTTGGTATTTGCCTAAAGCTTCATACTTTAGAGCTGGAATTCAGAACGGCACGCTTGCCATACATCGCCGTTTCGAAACGAAATTCTCGGAATAAGAAATACTGGAGTTACCAACTCTGAGAAGGTCCCCGTGTTGTCTTTTTTTATACAATAACCTCTCTCGAGGTCTCTAGGGTGTACAATAATTTGTCCGTACAACCTACTTGTCCCCTGCAAAATGTCCCCTACTTTTGCAGGCAAATACGGGGCACAACTCGGCTTAAGCCGGTCTACCACCTCTCCCATATGTCCTAGGCCAGGATAATGCCCTTGCTTCCATCCTACCCCTGTCCAATATTTGGCTTTAGGGTTAGCTAATGCCCATGGGGTCTGCAATGATCCGCATTCCCACTTAGAAAGTGGGGTGAGGGCATCATAAACCACAACGCTTTGTTTTTCCTCCTCAGACCAGCCGTGGATCTTCCTGATCCCTAGCCTCCGTCCCTCTCTTATAATAAAGAATTTACCACTTGCATCATTGCTATGGAACAATATAGTGTTCTTCATCACAGCACCTTTTTCACTTCTGTAATCCGCTGTTTCCAGTCGGTGTCATGTTTAGAAACATTTGACAGGAATTATCTTTAGATCTCCTGTCAATTGAATTCATAATCAAAATTCCAAACTCAATTGACAGGAGATTTAGTTTTCAAACTTCCCCATACCTTTAAATACGAACATTGGATACACTAGATCCCAATGGCAAACAAAAAGAAACACCTGTCAGATGAAGAGAGATTCTGTGTTGAAAAGATGTGTCGGGCAGGCGCAAGCCTGACCGACATCGGCACAAC
>JAPLZY010000012.1 GCA_026394775.1 Candidatus Zambryskiibacteriota bacterium | reverse complement strand
TCTTCCTGACTAATTCCAGTATCGGTCGTATTGTTTCAAATTGCTCCCGAGTGATATCACTCGGATATGTTTTTCGCATACCTCATATATTAAAGGGCTAGTATGCTGGGTATTATATCAAAAAGATTGTGAACAGGCTCTAAGGAACCACTTCACTTCGCGATCGATAGAAGGAAAATTTACCACCTCGCTTACCACGAGGGAGTTATAGTTCCCGCTTAGGTACTCCAGCAGGTCAATAAAATTTTTATTGGGTACATTATCGTATTTTACAATCACAAAATCCTCTTTTGGCCACACCGTGACCCTGGTTGAATTTGGCCCAACCATCTAAATAGTAGAATACATATATTTTATAAAAAGTCAATACCTAACGTTTCTCTACCTTAGTACCTTCGGAAGTATCAAGTACTTCAAAACCTAGAGATTCAATTTGAGTTCGAAGTGAGTCTGAGAGTGCAAAGTCTTTGTTTTCACGAGCGGTGTTTCTTTCGAGGATCATGGCTTGGACTTCGAGAGGGATTTCTGCTTCTTGGTGAATGTGCAAGTTGAGTCCGAGTACCATATCAAAAGAAAGAATGAGGGACTTTTTATCCGCATCACAGAGTTGGGTATCTTTGAGCACTTCCCAAATGAGCGCAAGAGCTTTTGGTATATCGAGATCTTTGTTTATGTATTCGGTAAACTTTTGTCGGTATTGTGCGAGGATGTGTTCATCTGAAGTGGCTCGCCGCATCGGCGAGTCTGCCGAAGAGGCAGAGAGTTCTGTATCAAAGTCATGAAGTGTACGTCTGAGGCGTTTGAGTGCGGTCTCTGCTCCTTTGAGTGCTTCAAAACTAAACTCCATCGGGGATGAATAGTGCGAGGTAAGAAGAAGATAACGGTAGGCGAGGGGATCAAAGCCTTGTTCGGTGAGAGTTGGGACTCGGATAAAATTGTCACCTGACTTTGCCATTTTTACTTGCTCGTTTCCTGTTCGAATATTCAAAAAAGCATTATGCATCCAGTAATGTGTAAAACGATGTCCGGAACACACTGCTTGAGCAATTTCATTGTTGTGGTGCACAGGAATATGGTCGATCCCTCCGGTGTGAATATCAAATTCATCACCGAGGTATTTGATCGACATTGCTGAACACTCAATATGCCAACCAGGAAAACCAACACCCCACGGACTTTCCCATTCCTGCTGCCGCTTCTCTATTATATTGTCTTCCCCTAGGGGTACCCTAGGGGAGAATTTCCAGAGGGCGAAGTCGGTCAGGTTTCTTTTTTCATTGTTTTCTCCAATACGTGCGCCGTCTTCGAGTCCTGCGAGGTTGATATGACCGAGTTTTCCGTAGTCAGGGAATTTAGCAGTATCAAAATACACTCCATCTGAAATGACATAGGTAAAACCTTTTTCTTCGAGGTCTTGTATCATCGCTATCTGCTCAGGAATATGCTCGGTTGCTTTTGGAAAAGTAATATGAGCAGGGTTGATACTGAGTGCTTCAAGGTCTTTCATAAAAGCATCGGTGTAAAAGAGAGTCACTTCCGCAGCTGTTTTTCCTGCGGCCCGTGCCATTTTTTCTACTTTGTCTTCACCTGCATCACCGTCTCCCACGAGATGACCTACATCCGTAATATTCATGATTTGTTTTACGGTGTAGCCGTTCCATTCAAACATTCGACGAAGTGTGTCTGCAAACACAAAACTTCGCATGTTTCCTATATGTGCATAGTTGTAGACTGTTGGTCCACAGTTGTACATTGAAACTACTCCTTTTTGTATCGGTGTAAAAAGTTCGTCTGTGTTGGTGTATGTATTATGAAGATAAATATCCATGATTAAGAATTAGAGCCATTTTTTAATTCGGGCAATAGTGTACATGCACAATGCAACAAAAATCATGAATCCAAGGATAATATAGAATCCGTACAGATTGTCGTGAAATGGTGTGATTACGTCCATCGCAAAGAGTCCTGAGATAAAAGTGAGCGGGAGAGTGATAAACGCAAGAACAGTCAGTGTCTTGATCGTCTCGTTTTGGGTTGTAGAAAGAAGAGAGTTGTTGGTTTCTCGAAGTTCACGAAGAATATCGATGTTGGCGTGAATAATGTCACGAAGTCGGTGGTATTCGAGGAGGATCGCGTCGATCTCTTCTGTGAATTTCTGTCCCAAAATATGCCCACCACCATCTTTAAGAAATTCGAGAATTTCTTTGTGTGAGTCAGTAGTCTTTCTGAATTCGAGTAGGGTGCGAATCGCTTCTGATATTTCAAATACCATTTCTTTTTCTTGGCCGTTGAAAATATCATCAGTGATACTCTCGCTCCATGACTCTATGTAGGCGAGCTCTTCGTTTATAGAACTATAAAGCTCTCTAAATAGAATCCCAAACACATGGTGTCCTGAGGCGTCGTTGTTTTTTGAGAGTATTTCTTCTACTTCAAGTTCTTTTGAAAGCTTGTGGAGAGCGTCTATGGTGTCATATCGAATAGTAAGGAGAAAGTTTTTGCCGATAACAAAGTCAATTTCTTGTTTGAGTTTTTTTGTGTGAGTGTGTTTGAATACAGGGAAATGAAGAATAAGGTAGATGTAGTCTTTGTGAAATTCAATTCGAGATTTTGGAGTAGGTGAACCTATTTCTTTTGCAACAAAAGGGTCGATGTCGTATTCGTTGACAATAGCGTCAAGTTCTTCGGGTGTACCTCGGTCAATATCAACCCATGTTTCTTTGTTCCAGGTGTGTTTTTGTATCATATGACTATTGTAGCAATAGTTAGTATGTAATTCAAAGAGAAGCTCTGGAATTGGCGCATTTCGTTGTTGGACGTCAGGATTTGATTCTCATCGTACAATAGTACGCCTCAAATCAAATTCCTAGTCCGCCTAGAACTGCATCCAATTCCAAAACTTCTCCATGCTTTACTATTGTGATATTAAAAAAACCTTATTCCTTGTTTGATTTTTGTTTGTCTGAGATAATAGATTGAATGAAAGAAAAGCTTCGCGCGCACAGCACTGTCATAAGTATTTTTATTGTTCTTCTTGCGGTTGTTTTTTCTCTTGGATACAAAACAGGTGAATACAATGTTTCTCATACTGCTCTTGTGTCAGGTATTGACCATAAAACTTCAGTTCAAAATGTAGATTTCGACGCCTTTTGGAAAGCGTGGACTATTTTGAATGAAAAATACGTACCGACTACTTCAAGTTCGACTCCAACTGACCAAGAAAAAGTGTGGGGCGCTATCCAAGGTCTAGCTGCATCAACAGGTGACCCGTACACTGTGTTTTTCCCTCCGGTGGAAGCAAAAGCATTTGATGAACAGATCAGCGGAGCATTTGAAGGTGTGGGTATGGAAGTTGATGTAAAAGATTCTGTTCTTACTGTTATCGCGCCTCTTAAGGACACTCCTGCGTACAAAGCGGGTATAAAAGCGGGAGACAAACTCATTGGTATTGATAAGAAATCAACGCAAGGCATCTCAACTCCAGATGCAATCAAAAAAATTAAAGGCAAAAAAGGCACCACTGTCACATTTACTATTTTACGAGAGGGTAATTCAGATCCGATTGAAATTTCAGTTGTTCGTGACGTGATCACTGTCCCTGCAATGAAGATAGAAACATCTGGGGATGTGTTTATTATCCGAATGTATTCTTTCTCAGCCCAATCAGCAGATGAGTTCCGCAAAGCACTTCGTCAGTTTGTTGAATCAGGGAAGACGAAGCTCGTACTTGACCTTAGAGGCAACCCAGGGGGATATCTCGAGGCTGCGGTAGATATGGCCAGCTGGTTTCTTCCTTCAGGTAAAGTGATTGTGTCTGAGGAATCTAAAAATCTAAAGTTCTCTCAAGAATACAGAAGCAAAGGCTACAATATATTTAGTGACCAGTTAAAGTTTGCAATACTTATTGACGGAGGTTCTGCATCAGCGTCAGAGATTTTGGCAGGAGCGCTTTCAGACTACGACAAAGCTATCTTGGTAGGTAAAAAAAGTTACGGAAAGGGATCGGTCCAAGAGCTTGTACCTATCACTCCAGAAACTTCACTTAAAGTTACTATTGCAAAATGGCTTACACCGAAAGGACACTCAATCTCAAAAAATGGTATTGATCCTCAGATAGAAGTAGAGCTCGATGTAGAAAAGTTTAAAAAGACAGGAGAAGATACTCAGCTCAAACGAGCGATTGAGGAGCTTAACAAATAAGTGAAAGTGGGGTAGAGTGATAGTGGATGGAAATTGAATTCACACCAGTTCATAATCTTCTGATGATTGTTGGGCTAGTTATCTGGCTGTTAGGCAGAACCATCTACGTCAATCTCAGGAAAAAGACAAGCCGCTAACCATGTGAAAACCGTCACGGCAACGAGGCGGCTTTTCTATATTTTTTAGAAAAATTATGTGTTATAATAGCGACACATTTAATGAAAAAAATATGAAAATAATATTACTGAAAGATATTGCAAAAGTGGGTAAGAGACACGAAATCAAAAACATTGCAGACGGACATGCACAAAATTTCATAATTCCTCGAGGGCTTGGAATTCCTGCAACAGATGCCAATGTGAAAAAAATTGAGATGATGAAGAATTCTTCTGATGCAGACAGAAGTGTACAAGAGACTCTCCTTGCTAAAAACCTAGAGACACTCCAGAACACCACTATCAGTATTTCTGGAAAGGCAAACGAAAAAGGACACCTCTTTGCGGGTGTTCACAAAGATGAAATCGTAGAGGCAGTGCAGAAACAAGCGAATATTACGATTCATCCAGACTTTCTCATGCTCGACAAGCCGCTTAAAGAAACCGGCAATCATATTGTGATAGTCCAGGCAGGTGGAAAGAAAGCAAATCTAAAAATATCAATTGAGGCAGTAAAGTAAGATACGAGAATGTTGGGATAGCTCCCAGCATTTTTACTTTTTAAATAATTCTATGATTGATAAACAAAAACTTATCAGTGATTTAAAAAATAAGATTGAGGAAGTCCGAGAGAAAGTCAACTTGGAACAAACAAAAATAAAAGAACTTGGGAAAAAAGAACCTGCTCAGGTGCGGCGTATGCCTATCGAAGACCAGTATGTGTATTTTAACCTCTTGGGTCAAAAAGAGATTCGTTTGCGTGAGCTCGAGGACTTGTCGAGCTCGCCTTTTTTCGTAAAGTGCGAAGTGGTGTATGAGAAAAATAAGGAAAAAAAGATAATATATTTTTCTAAGCATCAGTTGATTGAAGAGGGCATCTCTTCGTGGGTCGCCCCTGTCTCATCTATTCGATTTGAAACACCAGGGTCAACATCTTACATACCAGTTCCGGGAGGGGAATATCAGTCAATAAAACTACTGAGTAAAGATCAGTATATGATTGTCGACGGTAAGATTGTTTTCTTTTCTACTGAGGGAGTAGATGTTCCTCGAGAGCTGGTATACCAAGAGCACTTTTCTGCTCGAAAAAGTGGGTTTGTTCTTCCTGAAATCGTGGCCATGATGGAGAAAGCTCAGGATGCGGTTATCAGGTCGTATCATAAAGGTCAGCTTGTTGTCTCGGGCCCTGCGGGTTCAGGGAAAACCACCTTGGCATTGCACCGAGTAGCGTATCTCCTGCAGTCTCCCGAAGTGTCTCATATCTACGAACAGCGCTCAGTAATTGTATTTGTGCAAGATAGTCATACAAAAGACTATTTCGGGCACCTCCTTCCGGATCTGGGTATTACTCATGTGACAATCACCACTTTTGTGGACTGGGCACGAAAGATTCTCGAAATACCTGAGAGTGTTAAATGTTCTGAATATTCAGACTCGCTCATTACAGTGGAGATGAGTATATATCAGCATGATAAATTAAAAATACTCAGTATTCTCGAAGCGGTTTTATGGAAGAAGGATTTTTTCTCTATGCTCGATAGTGTATATGAGAAAAATTTACCAAAAGAAAGCTATGCATTATTTTTAAAACAAAAAAAGCAAAAGATACTCGATCGTGTAGACATAACAATATTGCTTCGATTGTATAAATTTCATAACACTATATTTACGGTATCGCGTACCTTTACAACAGTTAACAAAAAGGGTGATTTCAAAGAAAAAACACAAGTACTGCCACTTGAGTACAGTATGATTGTAGTCGATGAGTTTCAAAACTATCTTCCAGCTGAGCTTTTGTGTTTAAAAGAGTCAGTTAGAGTGGATACCCAGGCAATTTTATACGTTGGTGACATCGCCCAGCAGGTGCGAATTGGCTCAATATCAAATTGGAGTGATATAGATGAAAATATTTCAGTCGAGAGAATAATTAAACTTGAAAAAGTATACAGAAATACAAAAGCAATTCTCGAATATATCAGAGCTCTTGGGTATACCGTAAATATTCCTTTGCAGATTAAAGAGGGAAAAAATATAACAGAATATGTCTCTACCGATCCTCGAGAGCAGATAGCGTTTATTGAAAATATTGTTGACACTCACCCAGGTAAAAGTATTGGTATTATTGGAAAGAGTAGGGAAGATATAAAAGACCATGTCCGTCTGAAGAAAAATAAAAAAGCAGATATTCGTGTATACACCATGTATGAATCTCAAGGTGTTGAGTTTGATATTGTGTGCATTGTGGGAATAAAAGAAGATATGTTTACCTTTACTAAAGATAGTGGGATGTCGGATGATCTTTTGGTTC
Organism: Candidatus Zambryskiibacteriota bacterium; assembly: GCA_026394775.1. Lineage (GTDB taxonomy): Bacteria > Patescibacteriota > Minisyncoccia > Phycocordibacterales > DATDWN01 > UBA910. Next base: position 324 of record JAPLZY010000012.1, on the reverse strand, counting down.
AACTAAAAAAGGTATATAAAGATCTGTTCTATGTCGCACTTACCCGTGCTATGGAGGAACTCTATATTGTGGGCTCTTGTGAGGCAAAAGAAGCGGTAAGATCTCTTGTTGGTTAATTTTGGACCTGATTCGGAAGGCCGGGGAAAATATTGACAAGTACACAAATAGAGTGTATTATATTAACGCTCTAGTAGGGCACCCACAACTCTCAATTCGAATTTAAATACAAACTAATTTCTCCACAGAAGGAAGCGTCACAGCTTCTTTTTTCGTCTCCGATGTTGTTTGAGTACTTCTCCAGGAGTCTTGTAATCAAGACATTTC